>DAORUA010000057.1:0-14436 GCA_035432945.1 Vicinamibacteria bacterium
CTCGCTCTCCGCCGAACAACTCCACCGTTTCCTGAGCCTGCGCCGGCGCATCGATGCGATCGACGAGAAGAATCCGCTCCCGATCGAGGGCATGAAACGCAACGAGCGGCCGACCCTCTCGCAGATCGAGGGCCTGCTCGAAGGGGTGGGCGGGTCGGTGAGCGGGCAGATGGATGCGTTTCGCGAGGCCGGGATGACGCCCGACGAGTATCGCTACATCGAACGGGTCGCGTACCGGCTGTGGCTGCGCCCCCTGCGAGCCAAGGGGCTTGACCCCGCCGCGGTTTCGCGGGCCGCGAAGGAACTGACGACCCTCGCCGCCGCGGAGAAAGACGCGGCGATCGCGGGCCGGCTCAGGCGTCTGGCGCAGTCCCTTTCCGAACAGCGTGTCCCCGCCCCCGAGGGAATTCCCGAGGAGGTTCACGCGCTTCTGCTGGCCCGCGCGGTCGAGATCGACGCGCTGATGGACTCGGGGCCGGCCATACCGCTGCGCGGGGGCCGGACCCGGGTGGACTTCTGAGGAGCCCTCCCTACTTCGCCGGGTCCACCGTGGCCACGGTCAGGGCCAGAGTCTCCGGGGCTTTCGGGGCCGCGTCGTACATCCGCAGGAACAACCTGGAGGCGCCGGTCGTCGACGTGCGCAGGGCCTTCGCCCACGCCGCCGGAATCGCCTGGTACTGGAGGCGCGCGACCACGGTGAGCGCCGCCCCCGCGGACCCGGGGAGGGTGAGCGAGTAGGTCACGGTGTCGCGGCCGCTCACGAAGTCGCGATCGCCGTCCGTGCCCACGGGACGGGTCTCCCCGGCGTGCGGCCCGTCGGGGCGCCATCCCAGCGGCAGCAGGCGCGTGTCCTTGCGGTGCGCGACCATCTCCGCAAGCGATGTCGTCGTTTTCCCCCGGCCATCCACGGCGACCATCTCGTAGATCGCCACCTGCGACGCCGAGTCGATGCGATCGCGATGGGGCTCGCCCAGTTCGTCGGCGACGCCCCGCAAGGATCCCTTCTCGTCGAGCGCGCCCGACGAGAACACGGTGTCGCGGCCCGCGCGGACGTCCACCTGGAGCCACGCCCGGCGCGAGGGATAGCCGCTCGGCAGCTTGTGGCCGCTCAGGTTCTCGACCTCCACGTCGAACTCGATTCCGGCCGGGGTGCGCCGGAGGTTCGCGATCCCGATGCGCGCGGTGCGGTGCGCGAGCTGCGCCCGAGTGGCCGCGGCGGCTTGCCGCAGCGCCTCGGGAGTGGCGGTCACGCCGAGTTCGGCCGCGTTTTCGCGCAGCAGGTCGAGCATGAACGCGTTGCCTCCCACGAAAACGTGGGTGCGCACGTTCTCGCGCGGCGCGATGTTGAAGTCCGTGCCCATCGGGTTCCTGGCGATGCGCATGGCCCCGGCGTCGGGCATGTGGCACTCCTGGCACGAGCGTGAACTCGCGGTCCTTCCCGGTTCGTCCGAATAGATGCTGTTGCGCCACTCGAGGTAAGGCGCCTGCTCAAGGAAGGGGCCGCGCGCGCCCTCGGCCTGGGTATAGAGGGTGTGGCAGCTCCCGCAAAGCGCGGACGAGGAGATGTGGGCGCCCAGCGTCGGCGTGTATCCGGTGTGCATCCGCATCGGCATGGCCACCGGGTCC
The DNA here is from genome assembly GCA_035432945.1 of Vicinamibacteria bacterium. Taxonomy (GTDB): domain Bacteria; phylum Acidobacteriota; class Vicinamibacteria; order Fen-336; family JAGNNV01; genus JAGNNV01. Next base: position 1,627 of record DAORUA010000057.1, read on the forward strand.
TTGAACGGGCCGAAGAGCTTCTGCTCGTTTCGGATGTCAAGCCGGCCCGAGAAGCTCTCGGCTTTTCCGAGGTTTGCAGGTTGCGTCTGGTGGCAGACCGTGCAGGAGACGCCGTCGCGCGCGAGCGGGTTGCTCTCGAGCGCCTCGAAGGAAGGCATGGGGGCGCCGTCGAGACGCGCCTGATGGCTCGGCGCCGGGGCGTGGCATCGCAGGCACAGCGACTCCACCGCTTCCTTCCGGCCGGGCTCCTTCTCGATCTCGCGCGACATCTGCGCGCGCCAGTACGGATCCTTGAAAGCGTTCGCCATGGTGGTGGCCGACCAGGTGAGGAAGGGCGAGACATCGTTGCCATTCGCATCAGTCATGGCGAGAGCGCCGGGGCTGCCGCTGTGACACAGGGCGCACTGCTTTGCTTCCATGAAGGCCCCGGTGCGCGCCGCGCCTCGCATCATCTGGGCCCGGGCCGGACGGGGAGCCGAGGCCACGACGCCGAGAAGGAGGACGGAGACGATCAGGAAAGCGGGGCGCAAGCGACGATGGGAGCGGGACATGCAGGCACATTATCCGGTTGGTCGAGGATGCGGGCGGTTTGACTTCCACCTGCGTCAAAGTGCCGCAGGCAGAGCGGCGGTCGAGGCCCGCGCGGAATTTCAGGCGAGGGCGGCGCGGTGGCTCGCGAGGTGCGAAGCCCGCGTCGCTTCCGCCGCCTGAGCCTCTTGAGCCTGGCCGGACCGCTGATGGAGCCGTACGCGCCCTCCCCACGCCCACAGGCTGCTCGGCCGGGCCTCGATGCGCTCCTCGAGGAGAAGTGCCGCGAGCGCGCGCTCACCCGCCCGCAGAGCGGAGGCGAGCAGCGTCCGCTGATACGCATCGCGCTGAGCGTGCGAGCCCCCGAAGATCGAAAGGTGATGCCGAACCGGCGCGAGATGCTCGATGACCTCGCGATCGTCGCCCCGGCCGAAGGCCGCGAGTGAGCGGGCCGCCGCGAGGCCCGCGCCCGTGACCATCACCCGGTTGGCCGCCGACCCGTTCTCTCCTCGCGCGAACGCTTCGAGGCGCGCCACCACGGCCTCCGCCTCGGCCTGCCGGCCCGCGCCCACGAGGGCCATGATCGCGTGCAGGTCGTTGAACACATACCAGGGCAGCGGGTCCTTCGCGGTCCAGGCGTCGGCGAGGGCGCCGAACCGCCCGCCGGTATCGATGCCGTCGAGGAAGAGCCGCCACAGGAGGCCGGAGCCGTCGAGCATCTCCATCGCGACTCCCGCCGACTTCTCGTGGTGGATCACCTCGTCGTAGATCGCAAGCGACCGCGCGTGCTCCTCGCACTCCAGCAGGTAGATGGCCAGATGCCAGGCGTTGTGCACGTTGAGGAACGTGCCTTCCATCCAGTCCTTCCGGCGCGTTTCGAGATAGCGGATTCCAGAGGCGACGCGTCCCTGCATCTCGTAGGTGTGAACGACCGCGTGAATGCCCCAGACGTCGTTGGGGTTCGCGGAAACCGATCGCAGCCCCGCTTCCTCGGAGCGCGCGTAGTCGCCGCATTCTTCGAGGCCGAAGGCCCACATGCCGTCGAGGAACGAGGCGTCTTGATCCGCGCTGCTGAAACGCGGGCGGACCCGTTCGACCCGGCCCCTCAGATTCCGGGCGTCGCCAGTGAGGAAGTCGACCTGGTGCCCCACCGCGAGGGCGAGGAGATCGCGAGGATGATCGGTGAGGATGCCGTCCAGGATGCGGCCGGCCGCGTGCATGTCGCCTCCCACCCAGGCGGAGACCGCGGCCAGATGCGCACGTTCGCGATCGTTGCCGGGTGCGGCCCCTTTCACGAACTCGGCCGCTCCGCGCGTGTCGGGCCACTCGCTCGACATGGCACCCACGTAGGCTCGAAAGATCCGGGCCATGACGCAGCCCGGATCCGCCTGGATGGCGGCTTCGGATTCAGTCACGATCTCCGGCTGGAAGCGCACGAGGTGGGAGAGCGCCCGGTTGAAGTGAGCGATGGCCGCTTCGGATCCGCCCATCGCCAGTCCGTACTTGTCGCTCGCCATCGCCGGTCTCCTCGAGAAAGGAGCGGCAGTCTAGCGCTCGCCCACCCAGCCCCGGGGAAGCAGGCTCACCCTCAGGCCCTGAGGTTCGTAGAAACTACAACCCTCGCACCCGGCAGGCCACGAGCAGCAGGCCGAGGCCGATGATCCAGGACCAGTCGGCCGCCTGGGCAGGAACCCGGGCCCAGCCGATGACCCGCGGCTCCCTGCAACCATCTCGCCGTGGAGAATGACCCGGCGCGAGATCAGCGACCGGTTAGCATCTCCCAGGATGTCTTCCCACGACGAGGAGCCCGGTGGAAGGGCCGACCCGCCTGCTCTGTCGCCTACCGTCGATCTCGGCCCGGCCTTACAGGGCGTCCTGACCCTCGACCTGCGCGGTCTCCCGGGTCCGCCACCGCTGCCGGTCGACGTGCGCGCCCCCTCCATACCCCATTACGACATTGTCGCGTTCATCGGCCAGGGCGGCATGGGGCGGGTTTTCAAGGCCATCGACCGGAGGCTGCAACGCCCGGTCGCCCTGAAGATCATCCGCGGCGACGACCGGGCGCTCGTGGACCGCTTCCTCCGCGAGGCGCGGGCGCAGGCGCGGATCGAGCACGAGAACGTGTGCAAGGTGTACGAAACCGGCGAGGCGGACGGCGAGCCCTTCATCGCCATGCAGCTCCTGCCCGGCGGCTCCCTGGCCGACGCGGCTCCACACCTGACCCGCGACCAGCGGGTGGTCGTGGTGCGCGACGCCGCGGATGCGCTTCAAGCCGCCCACCGCCTCGGGATCGTGCATCGCGACCTGAAGCCCGCGAATGTGATCGTCGATGTCACCGACGAAGGCCTGGTGCGCACGTGGGTCGTCGACTTCGGCCTCGCGATCGATGTGGAGAGCGACGGCCTCACCCTTTCCGGCACGATGGTGGGCACGCCCGCGTTCATGTCCCCCGAGCAGGCGCGCGGCGACCTGCGCGCGGTGGACCGCCGCAGCGACGTGTACAGCCTGGGCGCCACGCTCTACGCCTCTCTCGCCGGCCGCGCCCCGTTCCAGGCCGAGGGTGTTTTCGAAGTGCTGCGGAAAGTGGTGGAAGAAGACCCCGACCCGCTCGCGGCTCTCCTGCCCGACACCCCGCGCGACCTTCTGACCGTGGTCGCGAAGTGCCTGGAGAAGGACCCGGGCCGAAGGTACCAGTCCGCCCGGGAACTGTGCGACGACCTGACGCGGTTTCTCGAGGGCGAGCCGATCCAGGCGCGAGGCGCCTCGCTCGCCTACCGTTTGACGACGAAGGCGCGCAAGCACCGCCTGGCGGTCACGATCGCGGCCTCGGCGGCGATCGCGCTCTCCGTCATGGGCGGCCTGGCCGCGAGCACCCGGATGCAGGCGGCCGCGCGCGCCCGCCTCGCCGGGCAGCTGGCTCAGGAGGCCGAACGCCTCGAGTGGACCCTCCGCGCCGCGCACCTCTCGCCGCTGCACGACGTGCGGCCCGAACGCCGGCTGGTTTCCGGGGCGATGCGGCAGCTCGAAGCGCGCCGAGGCAAAGGCGACAGCGGACCCGTCGCCGTGGCCCTGGGGCGAGGACACCTGGCTCTTGGGGACTTGCGGCGAGCGCGCACGCTGCTGGAGCGGGCGTGGGAGGTCGGCGAGCGCGGCCCGGAGGTGGCGCTCGCGCTGGGATCGGCGCTGTCCGGCCTTTACGTCGACGAGTTGAGAGACGCGGAGCGCCTGGGCGACGGCGCCCTGCGCGATGCGCGCCGCGCCGAGCTCCATGCCCGCTACCACGAGCCCACCCTCCGGTTTCTCCGGCTCGGCCGGGCCGCGAGCGCGGACGCGCCGGAACGCGTCGAAGCCTTGATCGCCGCCAACGAAGGTCGGGAGACGGAGGCGATGACCCTCGCTCAGAAAGCGCTCTCGAGGCTTCCCTGGCTCTACGAAGCCGTGGCCGTTCAAGGAGACGTGGCCCTGGCCGCCGGACGACGACACCGGGAGCGTGCGGAGCACGGGCCCGCCCTCGCCCGCCTGCGCGAGGCCGCGGAGCTTTATGCCCGGGCCGCACGCATCGGCCGCAGCGCGCCGTCCACCTACGAGGCGGAGTGCGCGGCCTGGGGCGAGATCATGTATCTCGAACTGGAGCTCGCTCCCGCGCAGGAGCCCGCCCAGGCCTACCGACGCAGCATTGAGGCGTGCGGCAGCGCGCGCGCCGCGGACGCGGACTCGGCCGCCGCGTACCATCACCTGAGCTTCGTGGAGTGGCAATGGGGGTACTCCCTGCTTCTGAGTGGAAAGAGCCCGGTGGAGGCGCTGCACCGCGCGATCGAGGCGAGCGCCGAGGCGCAGCGGCGTCGCCCGGACTGGGCCGAAGCCCACAACTACATGGGAATCGCCTACGGTTATCTCGGCCGCGGGGCCATGGCGCGGGGCGAGGACCCACGCCCCCTCGTTCGACAGGCCATCGCGAGCTTCGATCGCGCCCTCTCGATCGCTCCGGGTTTTGCCTACGCGCACACCACCCGCGGCATCGGTTACTTCGATCTCGCGCGCGACGCCCTGAAGCGTCTTGAAGACCCCGCTGACTTCTTCGAGACCGCGGCGAGGAGCTACCGGACCGCCATGGCCATCAACCCGTCATGGACGCTTCCGCGGTCGTCGCTCGTCGAGGTGCTCATCGCGAAGGGCGCCTGGGAGGCCGCGTCCGGGCGTGAGTGTGCGGCCACCCTGGACGCCGCGGTCGCCGAAGCGACGTTTCTCCTGACCCCAGGGGACACGTCCGGCCCTCACGAGCGACTGGGGGTAGCCCACGTGGCGCAGGCCGACTGCGCGAGCGCTTCGGGCAACCCGTCGCGGCTCTTCGTCGAGAGAGCCCTGGAGGAGTACCGGCTCGCTCTGAAGCGATCGCCCGGGAACAGGAACCTGAAGCGCGGGGTGGAAAGACTCGCGGGAAGACTTGGGTCCGAGACTTCGTGAATTTCTAGATCCAGACTCTGGACGCCGAGCGAAAAGGGGAGTTGGCGAGGTCCGCCGCACCGATTGTTTCACCTACAATCGCGCGCGGTCTGGCAAGGGAGCGGCGATGACTGAAGGATCGAGAACAACGGCGGGCACCTGCTGGTTCTGCGGCAAGGGCCGCGGCTGCGGCGAGTCGGTGGCCTACCCGTTCGACGCGCAGAGCGGCGACGACGTGCGCGTCGTCGTGGTGTCGCGCTGCGATGCGTGCGCCCGGGTGCATCGCACGCAGATGCTCCCGTCCGGGGTCATCCTGGTCGCCGCGGTCATGGTGCCGCCCTTGCTCATCACGCTGCTGGCCCCGGTGTCGGACGGCATCCGTACCGCGCTCAACGCGGTGGGCATGGTCGCCGGCCTTGGGGCCGGCATCGTCCTGGTCTCGCAGCGCGAGCGGCGCACCGCCGCACGCCACCACACCCGGCCCTCGTACGACTCGCGCGAGCACGAGGGATACAAGACGCTCGCCGCCGACACCGCCCTTTGGCGCCCGCGCCCCGGACCAGGCATGAACCCGAGCAGCTCGACGGTAACGTTCCGGCTCGAGACCGCCGACGACTACCGGCAGCACTTCAGGGACGACGCGAAGGCCCTTGCCGCGCTGGAGGCGGGCTGTCGGGAAGCCGGGATCACGCCCACGCCCTGACCGCGAGGGGTGCGAGAGCGTGGTTCTCAGGCGGGCCGCGGGGAGAAGCCCCCGTTTCGCAGCCTCTCCTCGAGCCGCGCGCGGACCCCTGGCCACTCGGTGACCAGGATGCTGTACATGACGGTGTCGCGCACGGAGCCGTCCCTCCTCGCCGCGTGGTGGCGGATGACGCCGTCCCGGTTCGCGCCGAGCTTTTCGATGGCGCGCTGGGAGGCGAGATTCAGGATGTCGGTGCGCAGGCCCACGACCTTGCCGCCGAGGGTGTCGAAGCCGTGTCGCAACAGGAGCAGCTTGCACGAGGTGTTGACGTGTGAGCGCTGGCAGCGCTTCGCGTACCAGGTGTAACCGATCTCCACCCGGTCGATGGCGGCCATGATGTCGTGATAGCGCGTGCTGCCGACGATCTCGCCCGTGCTCAGGTCGCGCACCGCCCAGGGCAGCATGTGACCGTCGCGGAGGCCGTCGAGCGCGGTCTGAATGTAGGCGGCCTCGCCGCCGGGTGAAGGGACGGACGTGAAGCCGAGTTCCCACAGCCTGCCGTCGCTGGCGGCTTTCGCGAGGTCCGGCGCGTGATCGAGGGTGAGCGGTTCGAGGCGCATGCCGTGGCCCTCGAGGACGATGGGTTTCGGGTCAATCATGAGACAAGGGGGTCGGCGTTCATGACCGGTCCTCGGCGCGGACCGCGTCGAGGATCGCGTCCGCCGAGCGGTCGATGTCGGCCTCGGTGGTCGACCAGTTCGAGACCGAGATGCGCAGGGCGTCGGCCCCGTGCCGTTTCGTGCCGCTCGCCCACAGGACGCCGCCGCCCTGGATCCGCGCCACCACCGCGCGCGTGAACGCGTCGGCATCGCGGCCGCGGGCGGGCGTGAAGCGCACCAGGACCTGGTTCAGGACCACGTCGTTCAGGATGGTGACGCCTCCCGCGCGCAGGCGATCCGCCATGCGCACCGCGAGGTCGGAGCAATGGGAGACCATGGAGCCGATGCCCGAGCGCCCGAGGCTCCGGATCGCCGCCCAGATCGCGAAGCCCCGCGCTCGCCGCGAGGACTCGGGAGTGAAGTCATGGTTGTCGCGGGCCGCGTTCTCCGACCGGATGAGGTAGGCGGCGCTCTTGGTGATGGCCGCGGAGAGGTGGGAGGGCTCCCTCACGATGACGATCCCCGAGTCGTAAGGGACGTTCAGCCACTTGTGAGCATCGGTGGCCCAGGAGTCGGCCTGCTCGACTCCGCGCAGGAGCGTCTTCCGCGCGGGGTCGGTGGCCGCCCACAGACCGAACGCCCCGTCGACATGGAGCCACGCTCCCTTCGCGCGCGAGATGCTCGCGATCTCATCGAAAGGATCGAAGGAGCCGGTGCTGACATTCCCGGCCTGGGCGGCCACGAGGATCGGACCGCGAAGGGGCCCAAGCGCCGCCTCGAGCGCGCCGGGAATCATTCGGCCCTGCGCGTCGGCCGCGACGCGGATCGCCCGGGCCTCACCGAGACCGAGAAGGCGCAGGGCCGAAAGAACGGTCGCGTGGGCTTCCTCGCCGATGACCACGTGCACCTCGGGAGCGCCCTGCAGCCCCTGTTTCTCGACGTCCCACCCCGCGCGCGCGAGGACCGCATGCCGTCCCGCGAGCAGGCCCGAGAAGTTCGCCATCTGGCAACCGGTGACGAAGCCGACCGCGGCGCCTCCGGGCAGGCCGAGCAGCTCCTTGACCCACAAGGCCGCCACCGCCTCGACTGCGGCGGCCGCGGGGGAGGCGATGTTGAGGGCCGCGTTTTGATCCCAGGTCGCGGTCAGCCACTCGGCGGCGAGGGCGGCGGGAACGCTGCCGCCGATGACGAAGCCGAAGTAACGCGGCCCCGCGGAGGCGATGAGGCCGGGCTCCGCCGCCCGGGCCAGGGCGTCGATCACCCGCGTCGGCTCATCGCCTCGTAGGGGCAGGGGTCCGCCCAGGGCCCCGACCAGTTCCTCGAAGGTGGCCCGCGGCCCGACCGGACGCTCGGGAAGGGATTTCAGGAAGGCGCTCGCGATCTCGTGGGCGCGGTTCAGCGCGCGTTCGCGCTCTTCGTCGGCGGGCGTCAGGTCCATTTTCAAAATCTAACCCGCGCTACAGGCTCACGTGGGGGTCCGTCTCGTAGGCGGCGCCCATGCGGCAGAGTTCGTCGAGGACCTCGGCGAAGAGCTCGTACACCTGCTCGAGGCGGGCCACGTCCTTGACCACGCCGTGGGCGAGGAAGCAGAGCTCGTCGACGCCCTCCGGGAACTTCGGGCCGAACCAGCCCTCGTCGTCCTTCACCGTGAACTCGATCTCGGGCTGGGCGGAGACGAGCTCGCGGACCCTGGGGTTCGAGAAGAGGAGCCTCACCTTCGACGCATCGTTGCCCTGGATGATGAACGCCTCGTCGAAGGCCGCGTCCCCGATCTCGATGTCCTGCATCCCCATGAGCTTTCCCAGGCCCGAGAGCCTCGACCGGCGGTAGATGCGGAAGCGGAAGCCCGAGGGGTTGACATAGGGCGCGCGGAACCGCGTGTAGGGAATGGTGACCTCACCGGTCGAGACGACATACTGGTCGAGGGTCACCGTCCACGCGTGATGGATCGCCTCCACCTTGTCGCCCTTCCAGACACCCCGGCCTTCCACGTAGCGCCCGTGGATCTCGGTGCTGAGCTGCCGCCAGATTTCCTCGCGGCTCGGACCGAAGAGGCTTCGAAGGCCGGTCATCAGAAGCTCCAGCGGGACGCGAACTTGTGCGGAGTGAAGGCGGGTATGGGAAGGGGAGCGAGGGCCTCGCCGCCGCGCTTCAGGAGGGAGCGGACGTCCTTCTTCTCGCCGGTCTTGTAGAAGTGGAGCAGGTACTCGAAGTCGGCTCGCCACCAGTCGGACGCCCAGCCGTCCATGTCCGTGACTCCCGCCTCGTGCAGCAGGGCGATGCCCATGCGCGTGGCCCCCTGCTCGTACTCGGTGATCGCGGCCATCTCCTCCGGGGTCTTGCCGGTCGCGACGTTCAGCCCGAGAGCGCGGTACTCGTCAGAGATGTTCCACTGGACGGTGTGGCCGAACAGGTGCACGAGGACGAAGAGCGCCACCTCGAGATCCTGGTCGTAGTCGATCATGATGGTCCGGCCGTCGAAGTCGCCGGTGTTGGGGTCGACAACGTCCGAGATCATCACCTCGACCCCGTACTTCGTCTCGACCACGGGCACGACGAGGTTGTACGCGGTCTGGAAATCCACAGGTCCTTGCCTTTCCGTATCGATTCGCGCAGCGTACACCAGCCCCCGGGCCGTCCGCCTGTACCATCAGCCCCGCGCGTGGAGGAGCACTCGATCATGCAGCCCATCCGGACCCGGTTCCTGTCGTCCAGATCGCCCTGGGCCCCCGGCCTGCTCCTGATCGGCGTCTGCGCCGCGGCCGGGCAGAAAGCTCCGTCCCCGGCGGACCAGACTCTGGTGAGGACGGAAGGGCCCCGCGACCTCCTTCCCCTGGCGAGCGCCCTCCGCAATGGGTGGCGCGAGCAGTCGGAGGACATGGAGTTGTCGCTCGGCGCGGGCCTGTCCGAAAAGGCGCGTCTCGACGCGCTCGCGGGCGGGGCCATCGATGTGGCCTTCGCGGGCCACGGGCTCGACCTCGCGGACGTGGCCGCCCGCGGGATGACCGCTCACCGGATCGGGGTCACCGCGGTGGTTCTCGCGGTGCACGCGGACGTGACCGTGCTCGACCTCAAGCCCGAAGATGTCTGTGACATCTTCTCGGGGAGGGTCATGAACTGGGCGGCCTATGGGGGGGCGGACCTGTCCATCCGGCCGGTCCTGCGCCCCGACCCGGAGCCCGACGTCGAAGTCCTGCGCGCCGCCATTCCCTGCATGGCGCGCCTGACCCCGGGCAAGACCGTGACCGTGGCCCGGACCGCGAGTGACATGCGCGCCGCCCTGCAAGGCACCTCGGGTGCGATCGGTGTCACCACCCTGGCCGCGGTGAGGCAGAGCATCGTGGCGCTCCGCTCCCTCTCCATTGCATCCGTGGCGCCGTCGCCCGCGAACGTGCTCAGCGGCCGCTACCCGCTGGCGCGTCCGGTCTGGCTGGTCACGCTGTCGCCGCCCCCGCGGTCGGTCGGTCCCTTCCTCGCCTTCGTGGCGAGCGATCGGGGGGCCGCGGCCCTCGCCGAAGCCGGGGCGCTTCCGATCCGGCCGAACCAACCCTATCGGTAGTACTTGAGGATCAGGCCGTAAGCATTCGTGCGCCTGGGCTCGGTGCGCGAGTCTTCCTGGCGGAGGTCGTGCGACGGCTCATCACCTCGTCGTGGGCCCGACACCCCGCGTCTCTCTTCCCATCCCGGGCGGGACGGCGGAAGTCCGCGCGGCGTGCGAAAATTCGCAGCAACGTCCTTGCCGGGGGGCCCCCCTGGCACAAGTAAATGTAAGGGGACAGACACCCCTGCGATTTCTGACCCAGAGGAAGACGAACATGACCCCGACCACGCCCCGCGCAAGAGGAATCCTGAGCCCCGGACTTTCCCTCCTTCTCGCCGGCGCCGCCCTCATTGGCCCAGCCGCTCCGGCCTTCGCCGCGGACCCGAAGCCGAACATTCTCTTCATCGTGGCCGACGACCTGGGCTGGAAGGACGTGGGCTTCCACGGGTCGGACATCAAGACCCCGACCCTCGACAGCCTGGCCGCCGCCGGCGCGAAACTGGAGCAGTACTACGCGCAGCCGATGTGCACGCCGACGCGAGCCGCCCTCATGACCGGCCGTTATCCGCTGCGGTACGGCCTGCAGACCGCGGTCATCCCCTCCGCCCACACCTACGGTCTGCCCACCGACGAGTGGCTGTTGCCCCAGGCCCTCAAGGAGGCCGGCTACAAGACCGCCATCGTCGGCAAGTGGCACCTCGGTCACGCCGACCGCAAGTACTGGCCGCGGCAGCGCGGGTTCGACTACCAGTACGGTCCCCTCATCGGCGAGATCGACTACTTCACCCACCAGCAGCACGGCGTGGTGGACTGGTACCGGAACAACGTCAAGGTCGTGGAGCCCGGCTACTCCACCACCCTGATCGGCAACGAGGCGGTGAAGGTCATCAATCAGCACGATCCGGCCGCACCGCTCTACCTGTACCTGGCCTTCAATGCCGCCCACACCCCGTATCAAGCAACTCCTGAGTACCTCGCGAAGTACGCGCACATCCAGGACCCCAGCCGCCGCGCCTACGCGGGCAGCATCACCGCCATGGACGATCAGATCGCCCGGGTGCTCGCCGCCCTCGACAGGAAGAAGATGCGCGAGAACACGCTCATCGTCTTCATGAGCGACAACGGGGGCACCCAGAACGCGATGTTCGCGGGCGAGGGCGACATGTCGAAGGTCAAGATCCCCTGCGACAACGGCCCCTACCGTGATGGAAAGGGATCGCTCTACGAGGGAGGCACCCGGGTGGCGGCGCTTGCAAGCTGGCCCGGTCGCATCAAGGCCGGCTCCACCGTGGACCAGATGATCCACGTGACGGACTGGTATCCGACCCTGGTCGGGCTCGCGGGAGGTCAGACCGGCAAGGCGAAGACGCTCGACGGCGTGAATGTGTGGACCACGGTGAGCGAGGGCGCCCCTTCGCCTCGCAAGGAAGTCATCTACAACGTCGAGCCGTTTCGCGCCGGCGTCCGCCAGGGCGAATGGAAGCTGATCTGGCGGACCCTGCTGCCCGCCGCGGTCGAGCTCTACAACATTCCCCAGGATCCTTCCGAGAAGAACAACGTCGCCTCGCAGAACCCCGAGAAGGTCGCGGCGCTGCAGCAGCGCGCCAACGAACTGGCCGCGGCCATGGCCAAGCCCCTGATCCTCGAGACGGAGTTCAAGGCCATGCTGCAGAGGATCAAGCTGCCGCCCTCGCTACCCGCGGAGCTGGACAGCCTCAACCGCGAGCGGTGATCCAGTCCATTTGGAGAGCGGCCTTCGGCTATCCTCCGGGCGTGACCCGCGCCGACGCCTCGTTCAGCATGCCCCCGGCGCGCTCGCGCCCGGTCCTGCTGGGCCGTCTCGAGGCGCTGGTCATGGATTGCCTCTGGCGTAGCGACGAGGCGGTGAGCGTCCGCGACGTGGCCGCGCGTTTGAATGGTCCGTGGGCGTACACCACCCTGATGACGACGCTCGATCGCCTCTTCAAGAAGGGCCTGGCGAGCCGCGAACCGAGAGGCCGCGCCTTCGCGTACCGGGCGCGGCTCAGCCGGACCGATCTGGGCGTGCAGGCCCTCAAAACCGCGGTTTCGGACATCGGCGTGGCCGCCGATACCCGCGAACTGGCGCTCGCCGCTCTCGTCGATGCCCTCGAGTCCCACGATCCCGAACTGCTCGATTCGCTCGACCGTCTGGTGCGGGAGAAGAGGAAGGCGCTGCGCCCGCCGCGTTCTTCGGAGGGGGGGCGATGACGCTGTACGGCGCGGCCGTCCTGCTCGTGGTCTTCGGGGCTCTCCTGGCCGCCCTCGACCTTCTGCTCCTCGCCCTCACGCCCTGGCTGCTGCGGAGTCTCATCCCGAGCGCGCCCGACCGGAGGAGCGACGCCATTCTCATCATCCGGTCCGCGCCCGTGCTCGCCGCGGCCGCCGTCGCCGCGCTGGTCTTCCTTCCCGCGTGGTGGACCCACGAGCCCGAGAACACGGGTGAGACCGCATCCGCGTTGCTGCTGGGCCTGGCCCTGCTTTCGGCCCTGCCCCTCCTGCAGGGGCTCTTTCGCGGGGCGCGCATGTTCGTGAGGACCCGCGACCGCCTGTTGATCTGGCGGGGCCGCGGTCGAAACCCGCCGCGAGTCGAAGCGCCCTACGAAGTGCTGGAGGTGACGAGCGGCGACCTGGCCCTGTGCGTCGGCGGGTACCTGCGGCCGACCATCTACGCCTCCGCCGAGGTCATCCGGTCCCTCGATCCCGAGGAATTCAACGCGGCCCTCGCGCACGAGGTCAGCCACGCGGCGAGGCGCGATCCCCTGAGGCTCCTGTGGCTCGGCTCCTGCCCGGACTTCCTCCGATTGTTCGGCCTGGATCGCCCGTGGCGTCTCGCGTTCTCGAGGGCCTGCGAGTTCGCGGCGGACGCGGGCGCGAGCCGCGGCAATCCCGAGGTGGCGCTCGACCTCGCCTCGGCCCTGCTCACGGTGGCGAGGCTC
>DAORUA010000058.1:0-1900 GCA_035432945.1 Vicinamibacteria bacterium
TCGATCGCATTCAGTTCCACGGTGATGCCCCGCTCGAAGTTCCGGTTTCGGTTCTGCGCGCGATCCGGCCGGAAGCCCTGGACCGCCCCGCGTCGCATGAGGGGGAGACGACGTTGATCGACGGGAGCGAAGGCAGGGGAGTCGCGTTCGACTGGACGCGGGTCCGTCCGCGCACCGGCCCCTTCGTCATCGCGGGAGGCCTCACTCCGGAGAACGTTGGCGAAGCGATCGCGGTGGCAAGGCCCTTCGGCGTCGACGTTTCGTCGGGGGTCGAAAGCGCCCCCGGGCGAAAGGATCCGGACAAGATGGCCCGCTTCGTTCTCGCGGTGAGGAGGGCTGATGGGGTCCGCTGAAAGGCCCGGCTACTTCGGAGCCTACGGCGGGCGCTTCACCCCGGAGACGCTCGCCTTCGCCCTCGACGAGCTCGCGACCGCTTACGAGTCGGCTCGCAGGGATCCCGCGTTTCAAGCCCGGCTCGACGACCTTCTGAAGAACTACGTCGGCCGCGCGACGCCTCTCTACTTCGCGGAGCGGCTGACCGCGCACGCGGGTGGCGCGAGGATCTACCTCAAGCGCGAGGATCTCAATCACACCGGCGCGCACAAGATCAACAACGCCATCGGCCAGGCCCTGCTCGCGAAGCGCCTCGGGAAGGCTCGCATCATCGCGGAGACCGGAGCAGGCCAGCACGGCGTCGCCACCGCCACCGCCTGCGCCCTTCTTGGGCTGCCCTGCCGCGTCTTCATGGGCGAGGTCGATGTGGCGCGCCAGCGGCCGAATGTGCAGCGGATGGAACTCCTCGGCGCGCAGGTGATCCCGGTGGATTCCGGGAGCCGGACGCTCAAGGACGCCATCAACGCGGCCATGCGGCAGTGGGTCGCCGATGTGCGCGACACCCACTACCTCGTGGGGTCGGTGGTGGGTCCCGATCCCTTTCCGCGGATGGTGCGGGACTTCCAGTCGGTGATCGGCCGCGAAACCCGCGCCCAGTGCCTCGACTCCCTCGGCCGCCTTCCGGATCTCGTGGTGGCGTGCGTGGGTGGGGGGTCGAATGCGATCGGGATGTTCCATCCCCTGCTCGGCGATCCCATCCCGCTGGTGGGCGTGGAGGCGGCGGGACACGGCCTCGAAACCGGACAGCACGCGGCGACCCTGAGCAAAGGCCGGCCCGGCGTCCTTCATGGCGCGCGCACCATCCTGCTCCAGGACGAAGACGGGCAGATCCAGGAGGCGCACAGCATCTCCGCCGGCCTCGACTATCCGGGGGTGGGACCGGAGCACGCGCACCTGCGCGACACCGGCCGCGTCCGCTACGAGAGCATCACCGACGCCGAAGCGCTCGTCGCGTTTCGTCTGCTTGCCCGGCTCGAGGGCATCGTGCCCGCGCTCGAATCCGCGCACGCGGTCGCCTTCGCGCTGAAGGCGGCGGGGGCGTTGCGGAAGGATCAGGTCGTGGTGGTGAACCTCTCGGGACGCGGCGACAAGGATCTCGACCACGTCATGGCGCTCGGCGCGGAGGTCCGGTCATGACTATGGCCTCGATGTTTCTGGCGACGAAGGGACGGAACGAGATCGCGCTCATTCCCTATGTCACCGCCGGGTATCCCTCGATTCCCGCCTCGCTCGACTTCATGGATCAGGCCGCGGCGGCGGGGGCGGACGCGGTCGAGATCGGCCTGCCCTTCTCGGACCCGGTCGCGGACGGGCCGACCATTCAGTTCGCGTCGCATCAGGCGCTCGAGAGCGGCTTCAGGACGCGGGTGTTCCTGGAGGCGCTCGCCGCGCGCCGTCCTCCCTGCCCGCTCATCCTCATGACCTACCTCAACCCTCTTCTCGCCCTCGGTCCGAAGGCGTTCGCGACCCTGGCCGCGGCCGGCATCAAGGCGGTGGTGATCCCCGA
>DAORUA010000058.1:2000-7718 GCA_035432945.1 Vicinamibacteria bacterium
TCGTGGCCGGCTTCGGCCTTTCCGATCCGTCCCACCTTCAGGCCATCACCGCGCATGCGGACGGCGCGATCGTGGGCAGCCGCCTCGTGGACGCCATCCGCCAGGGCGAAGACTTCGCCGCACTCATTCGTTCCTTCAAACAAGCCACCCGGAGACATTGATGCTGATCCTCATGAAATCTGCCACGAACCCCGACGCGGTCGAGGTCGTTTGCCGCGCCGTCCGTGAACTGGGCCTGGTGCCTCACGCCATCCCCGGCGCCACCCGGGTCGCCATCGGCGTCACCGGGAACACCGGACCCGTGGACGAGACCCCCATCCGCGGCCTGCCCGGCGTGGTCGACGTGATCCGCGTGACCAAGCCCTACAAGCTGACCAGTCGCGAGATGAAGCCCGACGACACCGTGGTGGTGGTGGGAGGCATCCGCATCGGCGAGCAGAGGCCGGTGGTGATCGCGGGCCCGTGTTCGGTCGAAACCCGCGAGCAGACCATCGAGACCGCGAAGCGGGTGAGGGCGGGCGGCGCTCAACTCCTGCGCGGGGGCGCGTTCAAACCCCGCACCTCTCCCTATGCGTTCCAGGGCCTGGGCGAGAAGGGCCTCGAAATCCTCGCGGAGGCGCGCGACATCACCGGCCTGCCGCTCGTCACCGAAGTGATCGGCGTCGAGGTCTTCGAGGCGGTGGAGGCGGTCACCGACATCCTGCAGATCGGCGCGCGCAACATGCAGAACTATCCGCTGCTGCGCCGCGCGGGCAAGAGCCGGAAGCCGGTTCTCCTGAAGCGAGGCCAGTCCGCCACCCTCGAGGAGTTCCTGCTCGCCGCCGAGTACCTGCTCGCGGAAGGAAATCGGAACGTCATCCTGTGCGAGCGGGGGATCCGCACCTTCTCCGATCACTCGCGCTACACCCTCGACATCAACATCGTGCCCGAGCTGAAGAGCCTCACTCACCTGCCGGTTCTGGTCGACCCGTCGCACGCCTCGGGAAAGCGCGAGATGGTGGTGCCGCTGGCCCGGGCCGCGTTCGCGGCGGGCGCCGACGGCGTGATCGTCGAGGTGCACCCCTATCCCGACAAGGCGCTCTCGGATGGACGGCAGTCCCTGAACCTGGAGCTCTTCGCGGAGATGATGCGCGGCCTCGAGCGCTACGTGCCCCGGACCGAGCCCGAACCGGCGCTCGTCGCATGAGCGTCGCACGCCTGCGCCTCGACCACGCGGCGAGCGCGCTCGACGCGTTCAGCCGTCTCTACGCGGGGGACCGCTACGCGTTCCTGTGCGAGTCCCTCGGAGAGGCGGGGCGCAATCGCTTCTCCTTCTTCGGAGGCCGTCCCGCCCGGATCCATCGGAGCCGGCCCTCGTCGATCACGATCGAGAACGCGGAGACCGGCGAGACGAAATCGGATCCGCGCGATCTGCTCGCTTCGATCCGCGACCTTCTGTCCGAAGCCACCGCCCTGCCGGAAGTCGCGCCCTTCTCGTCCGGTGTGGTCGGCTACCTTGGCTACGACGTGGTCAGGAGGTTCGAGCGCCTCCCTTCCTCCCCGCCCGACCCGGAGGGGCTTCCAGACAGCGTCCTGCTCGTTCCGTCCGAGATCGTCGTGGTCGACCGTCTGGCCGGCACGACCGACGTCGTCGTCCACGGAACCGGCGGTGACGCTCGTCTCGCCGTCATTCGCGCGCACCTCGACGGCCCCCCGGAGACCGCATCGGACACCTCCGGCCCGGGCGAGGAGGTCGAGCTCCGCGCGCGGACCACTCGGCCCGACTTCGAAGCCGGAGTGGAAGCGATCCTCGAGCACATCCGCGCGGGCGACATCTTCCAGGGTGTTTTGTCCCAGAGATTCGAGGCGGACTTCGATTCCGATCCGCTCGATCTGTATCGCGTCCTGCGCGAGACCAATCCATCGCCCTACATGTACTTCCTGAAGCTCGGGCTTGATCACGCCGTGCTCGGGTCGTCGCCCGAGGTCCTGGTGAGCCTCGAAGGAACACGGGCAATGACCCGGCCGCTCGCGGGTACGAGGCCCCGCGGGGATTCGCCGGAGCGGGACGCCGCTCACGCGGACGAACTCCTCGCGGATCCCAAGGAGCGTGCGGAGCACGTGATGCTCGTCGACCTCGCGCGCAACGACCTCGGCCGGGTGTGCGAGTACGGCTCGGTCCGGGTGACGCGTCAGTTCGAGATCGAAAAACACGCCCGGGTCATGCACATCGTGTCGGAAGTCCTTGGCCGCCTCCGCCCCGGGCACGACGCTCTCGACCTCTTCCGCGCGACCTTCCCCGCGGGCACGGTCACGGGGGCGCCCAAGATCCGCGCCATGGAGATCATCGACTCCCTCGAGCCGGTGCGCCGCGGGCTCTATGGAGGAGCGATCGGCTACATCGATCCCGCGGGCCGGATGGACCTGTGCCTCGCCATTCGCACCCTGGTGGTGCATCGGGGCCGGGTGCTTCTGCAGGCCGGGGCCGGTGTCGTCGCGGACTCCGATCCGGGGCGCGAGTACGAGGAGACCAGGCACAAGGCCTCGGCCCTGGTGCGCGCGCTCGAGCGGTGCCGGTCCTCGGTTTCGGAGGTGGCGTCGTGATTGCGGTGATCGACAACTACGACTCGTTCGTCTTCAATCTCGCTCAGGCCCTCGGTACCCTGGGCGAGACGGTTCGCGTCTTCCGCAACGATGCCATCGACGTCCCGGGCCTGCGCGCGCTTCGCCCCGACGCCCTGGTCTTCTCGCCCGGACCCGGGCGGCCCGAGGACGCGGGGATCACCATCGCCGCGATTCGCGAACTCTCATCCTCGATTCCGACCCTCGGAGTGTGTCTCGGGCACCAGGCGATCGCGGCCGCGTTCGGAGGACGGGTGGTGCGAGCCCGAGAGCCGCGCCATGGCAAACCGTCGCCGGTCGAGCACGAGCAGGCGGGACTCTTCGAAGGACTGTGCTCCCCGTTTCAGGCGGGCCGTTACCACTCGCTGGTGGCGGAGCGCGCCTCTCTTCCGGAGGCGCTGCGCGTGACCGCCTGGACGGACGACGGGGTGGTCATGGCGCTCCGGCATGTCGAGCGCCCCCTGTTTGGCGTTCAGTTCCATCCCGAGTCGGTCCTCACCCCGGAAGGGAACCTCCTCCTCGGGAACTTCCTCCGATTGGCCAGGGGCGGTGCAGAAACGGCCAGTTCAAACCATTGATCATCAAGGTGTTGGCTCGACGAATCAGAGGCTCGTGGACCACGCTTCGAGTGTAGCCTTGGGCCACGGTTCCCATGCCGCGTCCATCGCGCGGAGACCAACCGGAGGTCCATCATGAAGCCCTCTCCATTGCGCGCATCCGTCCTCGCCCTGGCCCTGACCCTTTCCCAGAACGCATCGGGACAGACCGCGAAGAAGCCGCCGCTCTCCTTTGGCGCCGAGCTCACCATGGTCGCGGTTCCCGTATTCGTGACCGACAAGGACGGCAAGACGGTGGCCGGTCTTTCCGCCGCGGATTTCGAGCTGCAGGATGGGGGGAAGCCGGTTCCGATCGAGAGCTTCCTCGCGGTGAGCGCGGACAAGCCGGTGGGCATGGTGGGTGAGGCCACCGCCCCCGCGGTGCGCCGCCAGTTCCTCTTCCTCTTTGATCTCGATTTCTCGAGGCCGGTCAATGTGGAACGGGCGCGTCGGGCGGCGCGGCAGTTCGTGATGAAGAGCCTGTCTCCCTCCGATCTCGCGGCGGTAGGGACGGTGAACCCGACCGGCTTCCGGGCGCTCGTGGGCTTCACCACCGATCGCGCCCAGGCGGTGGCCGCGATCGATGGCCTCGGCCTCGGCGGCGCCGGCCGGGAGCGAGACCCCCTCGGTCTCGTCTACGACGCCGGCCTCGGCTCGCTCCTCGAAGGAAAATCCGCCGACCTCACCGACTCCGCTCCCAAGGCCCAGGCCATATCCGAGGAACTGCGCGACCAGGCCGTGCAGCTCGGCCGGGCCGATCGAGAGCGCTACGCCCGGCATGTCGACCAGTTCCTCGCCGGTTTCCAGAGCCTGGCCCGGACCCTCGACTCCATCAAGGGCCGCAAGCAGATCATCCTCTTCTCGGAGGGCTTCGACAGCTCGATTCTCTCCGGCGCCACCGGCGCGGACCGCGCCCAGAATGCGACCAACGTTTCGGAGGGAAAGCTCTGGGAGGTCGATTCCGAAGGCCATTTCGGTTCGGCCACCGGGCAGTCGGCGATGCAGGGGCTGTTCACCGCGCTTCGCGGCTCCGATGTCGTGATTCACACCGTCGACGTCAAAGGTCTCGGCGACACCATCAATCTCCAGAGCCAGGAGGGCGAGGGGACGCCGGTGCAGGGAAGGAGTTCGCTCGCCGAACTCGCGGAGAATTCCGGCGGGCGGTTCGTCCGGTCCGCCAACAACATCGAGGCCGGCCTCGGCGAGGTTCTGGCCGCGAACCGCGATTTCTATGTCCTCGCCTTCGCGCCCGCGGGCACGGATCGCGGCAAGCCGAGAAAGCTCTCGATCAAGGTGAAGGCGCCGGGCCTGAAGGTGTCCCACCGCGCCACCTACACCCTGCCGGATCTGAAGAAACCGGACGCGGGGCGCTCGGCCATGGAGGCCGCGGAGATCATCGCCAAGGGCGTGTCCGGCGGGAGCATCCGCATGCGCGCCTATGCCCTGCCGTATCGCTCGCGCGACGGGAAGACAACCCTCTCCGTCGTCATCCAGGTGCCGGGAGAAGCGCTTCTCGAGGCGGTGAAGCGCAAGCAGATCGGCCTTCAGCTCTATGGCTACCTTACCGACGCCGAGGGCGCGGTTCTCGACTATTTCCAGGCGACGCCCGTCCTCGATCCGGCGCAGCTCGGCGAGAGTCTCAAGAAGAGCGGGCTCCAGGTCATCACCACCTTCGCGGCGGTTTCGGGCCCGGTCGAAGTCCGTCTGCTCGTCCGCGACCCGCTGACCTCGACCTGGGGAGCGCTCCGCATGGCCGTGGAGGTCCCCTTGTTCGGCGCCTCCGGCGCGGTCTTCGCTTCCGCCCCCATGGTGGTGGACGATCCCTTCTCCCGGGTGGCCCTGCCCACCACCACCCAGCGCCGGCCGAACCGCGAGATCCCGTTCCGTCTCGACGACCGCCCGATCACCGTCGAAGCGGATCCGGTCCTGAAGCGCGGCGACGCCCGGGAAATCTGCGTCTATGTCCGGCCCGGGAGCGGCGCCGTTCCCGCTCTCCAGCTGGAACTGGTGGGGAACGATGGAACCAGGCACGCGCAGAAGGCGGACAAGGTGAGTGTGGTGCGGGATGCCGACGGCTTCGACCGGGTGGTGTTCTTCCTGTCGCCCGCGGGCGTCGAGCCCGGCGAGTACGCCCTGAGCGTCGCGGTGGCGGGCGGCCCCGCCGCCTCGTCCCCGGTCAGGATCCAGTAGCGCGCGCTTAAGTCAGCCCCAGCGACTTGAGGTGCGCTCGAAGCGCCGGGCCAAGGTCGCTCCGCTGGAGGGCGAGGTCGATGGTGGCCTTGAGGAAGCCGAGTTTCTGACCGGCGTCGTATCTCTTTCCCTCGAACTCGTAGCCCAGCAGGCGGCGGCGGCGGGCCAGGGCCCTCAGGCCATTGGTCAGTTGAATCTCACCGCTGTGATCCCGGGACGTGGAGACGAGGTCGTCGAAGATGTCCGGGGTCAGCACGTATCGCCCCATGATCGCGAGATCCGAGGGGGCATCCGCCGCCTTCGGTTTCTCCACGAGCTCCCGGAGCAGGTG
>DAORUA010000058.1:7818-14234 GCA_035432945.1 Vicinamibacteria bacterium
CCGAGGCCGAGAGGCTCCTTCTGGCGGACGTAGGAGACCGAAGCGAGGTCCGAGACCTTCCTCGCCTCGCGGACGAGATCGAGCTTGCCCCGTCCCTTCAGGGTCTCTTCGAGCTCGTAGGAGATATCGAAGTGATCCTCCATCGAGGACTTCGAACGGCCGGTGACGATGATGACGTGCTCGATGCCCGAGGCCACCGCTTCTTCCACCGCGTACTGGATGATGGGCTTGTCGACGACGCAGAGCATCTCCTTGGGCATCGACTTGGTGGCGGGGAGAAAACGCGTGCCCAGCCCGGCGGCCGGAATGACGACTTTTCGAACCTTGGGCCTCATCGGAGGAAAATAGCATCGCTCCGCGAAAATGCGTCAGGTGATGCATGTCCTCCGGGGCGGACTTCGGAAGGAAATCACGTGCTCGAACTTCGCTACGTCGCCGACAACAAGGACGCCATCCTGGCCATGCTCAGGGATCGCGGCGAGGATCCGGGCAAGGTCTTCGCGGAGGCCGATCCCTGGGACCTCGACCTCAAGCGCCGCGAGATCATCCAGAAGGTGGAGGGGCTCCGGCACCGGCAGCGCCTGGCCGGAGAGGAAATCGCGAGGCGAGGCAAGGCCAAGGAGGACACCGCTCCGCTCAAGGCCGAGATGAAGGCGGTGTCGGACGACATCAAGGCCTTCGATACGGAGCTTGCCGGCATCGAACTCCGATTGAACGACCTCATGCTGGTCCTCCCGAACATCCCCGATGCAAGCGTGCCGCGAGGCGACGCTTCCGCGAACGCCCTGGTCCGGAAAGTGGGCGAGCCCCGGAGCTTCGACTTCGAGCCGAAGGGGCACATGGAGATCGGGACCGCCCTCGGCATCGTCGACTCCGAGCGCGCGGCGAAGATCTCGGGGGCCCGATTCACCAGCCTGTGGGGAGCGGGGGCGAGGCTCGAGCGGGCCCTGATCCAGTTCATGCTCGATATCCAGACCAGGGAGCGCGGCTACCTCGAGATCGTTCCGCCCTACCTGGTCCTGCCCGAAACCCTCGTCGGCACCGGACAGCTTCCCAAGTTCGAGGGGGATCTCTTCAAGACCGGAACTGCGGACCGGGCGCTCTATCTCATTCCGACCGCCGAGGTGCCCCTCACCTGCCTGCACCGGGACGAGATCCTCGAGGCCGAGGATCTGCCGAAGAAATTCGTGGCCTTCACTCCCTGCTTCAGGTCCGAGGCGGGCTCTTATGGCAAGGACGTGCGCGGCCTTATCCGACAGCACCAGTTCCACAAGGTCGAACTGGTGAAGCTCACGACCGAGGAGAGTTCGAGGGACGAGCACGAGGGCATGCTGAGCGACGCGGAGGAAGTCCTGAAGCGTCTCGAACTGCCCTACCAGGTGGTGCTGCTTTCGAGCGGCGACATGGGTTTCGGTTCGGCCAGGACCTACGACATCGAAGTCTGGCTGCCGGGGCAGAACGCCTACCGCGAGATCTCGTCGGTCTCGAATTGCGGCGACTTCCAGGCGAGACGGGCATCGATCCGCTACCGCCGGGAGCGTGGCGCGAAACCCCGCTTCGTCCACACTTTGAACGGCAGCGGCCTTGCCGTGGGCCGCACCATGGTGGCGATCGTCGAGAACTACCAGCAGGAAGACGGGACCGTGGTCGTGCCCCGGGCCCTTCGCCCGTACATGGATGGAAATGAGCTGATTGAACCACGCAAAAAGGCTTGAACCTGATAGTCTTGAGGTGCACAGGAATCAACTGATGGTCGGCGAAACCCTCGTACAGGTCCGGGGCTCGCATTCCCTGATGGACCGCCATCCCAATCGTGGAGAAACACCAATGAAACACACAGCCCTGCGCTATCTGAGCGCCCTGACCCTCGCGGCTGCCGCGACGTCCGGCTTCGCTCAGACCGCTCCCGCCGGCACCGTCGAAGCGAAGGACGTGAAGACCTGGATCATCACCGTCGATGGCAAGGACTATGAAGCGCGTCCCCTCACCCCGACGTTCTCCGGGGATACGGGCCTGTTCCATCTTCCCTCCGCCTACACCCTGGCCAAGGGCAAATCGGCGTTCAGCATCTATCGCATGAACCTCGACCGCAACCCCAAGGACCTCGACGCCACCACCATCGGCCTGAGTTTCGCCTACGGGGTGTCCAGCAAGCTCGAGATCTTCGGCACCTTCGGCGCCCAGCGCAACGACGTCGACATCCTGACCCAGCCGGGCTACGTCAACGACTTCCCGCGCGCGGGCCGGCAGACCACCTCGCCGGGCTGGCAGACGGGCGCCTCCGATGCGATCATCGGAGCCAAGTTCAAGCTCCTCGATGACTACGGCAGCGACGGCGTGGGCCTCGCCATTCGGCCGACCATCAAGCTGCCCACCGCCTCGTTCGACAATGGCCTCGGCACCGGGAAGGTGTCGTTCGGAGCCGACCTGATCCTCTCGAAGAGCCTCAACAACCAGGCCGAGATCCACGGCATGGTCGGTTACCAGATGAACAGCGACCCGGACGGTTTCGACCTCGGCAACGCGTTCCGCTGGGGCGCCGGGCTCACCGTGCCGGTCTACAAGAAGTTCCAGCTGCAGGCTGAAGTGCTGGGCACCAACTACTCCGACGGCGACTTCGAGCAGATCAACCCCATCGACTTCGTCATCGGCCCGGTCTTCTACTTCGCGAAGGGCGTCTTTGTCCGCCCCGCCTACTCCTACAACATGAAGTTCGAGGGCCTGTCCACCGCCTCCTACAAGAGCAATTCCGGGATGAACATCTCCATCGGCTACTCGGGCGCAGCCCAGGGTCGCGAGATCTACGTGCCTCCTCCTCCGCCTCCTCCGGCTCCGCCCGCGCCGCCCAAGGTCGAGAACCGCCCGCCCACGGTTTCGCTCGATGCCGACAAGACCAACGCGATCACCTGCGACACCGTTCGCTTCCGCGCGAACGCGGCTGATCCCGATGGCGACACCCTGACCTACGCGTGGACCACGTCCGCCGGCCGCACCGTGGGCGAGGGCGCCAACGTCACCCTCGAACCGGGCTGCCTCCCCGTCGGAACCGACGTCACGGTCACGGTCACGGTCAACGACGGCCACAACCACACCGCTACGGCCACGCGTCACGTCATGATCGAGGCGAAGCCGAAGCCGCAGACCGTCACCCGCTCCATGGGTCCGTTCCCGACGGTCAAGGTCGGCGGCGGCACGCGTCTCAACAACATGGACAAGTCGGTCCTCGACGACATGGCGACCCGCCTCCGTCAGGATCCGGCGAGCCGTCTCCTGATCGTGGGCCACGCCGAGAAGGGCGAGCCCAGACCCGACGTCCTCTCCCGCAAGCGCGCGGAAGCGGTGAAGGCCTACATGATCAAGGAGCGCGGCATCGACGGGTCGCGGATCATCACCCGCGGAGCGGGTGCGGGCGGCGGCCGCAGCGCCGACCTCACCTTCGTGCCCGACGGCGCGGACATGCCCATGTAACTTCCGGGAGCCCGACCCTCCAAAGGGTCGCCCGGCAGCCCTGGAGGCGCGGATGTCGACTTCACCGTCGATCTCCGCGCCTCTCGTTTTTCCACTCCACCTGAAACGGCGTGCTAAAGATTCGTCCGATGATGACGTCGAAAACGATCCGCGGGGCCGTGATGGCTCTCGCCCTCGCCCCGTGGGCCGCCGCGGAGCCCGCCCGGGCGGCCCTGCGCTTCACTCCCATCGGTCCCCAGGGCGGAGACGTCCGCTCCCTGGCGAGGGACCCTTCTGACCCGCGCCGCGTTTACGCAGGTACCGTCGACGGCATCCTCTACGCCTCCTTGAACGCGGGCGCCTCGTGGTCCCGGCTCGAGCCCGGCTTCCCGCTCCGGGGCGCGAGCCTCGACGACATCCTGGTGACCGAGAAGGGCGATCTGTTCGTCTCCTTCTGGAAGATCGACGGCTCGGGCGGCGGGGTGGCCCGGAGCGTGAACCGCGGCGTCTCGTTCCGGATGATCGGCGAATCGCTCGAGGGCGAGTCGGTCAGAGGGCTCGCCCGGGCGGCTGGGAATCCCAGGGTGTTCGTGGCGGTCACCCGGAACGGAGTCTTCCGGTCCACCGACGAAGCCGAGACGTTTTCGCGGATCTCGCCAAGATCGCACCACGACCTCAAGATGGTGGGTTCAGTCGCGATCGATCCGCGAAACGAGAACAGCATCATGGTCGGCACCGCCCATCTGGCCTGGCGGACCGACAACGGCGGCCAGACCTGGCGTCCGATCCAGCAGGGGATGATCAACGACTCCGACGTCATGACCCTCACCCTCGACCGTCGCGAGCCGTCCACCGTCTTCGCCACCGCCTGCACGGGGATCTGGCGGTCGAGGAACGCGGGCGCTTCGTGGACCAAGGTTCTGGGCATTCCCTCGGTCAGCCGGCGGACCCGCGCGTTCGCCCAGGACCACGATCGCCCCGACACCTTCTACGCGGGCACCACCGACGGCGTGTACGTGAGCGACGACGACGCGAAGACGTTCACCCGGACCACGGTTTCCGGCCTCGTGGTGAACGCTCTGGTCTCGCTCGGCGGCGGCCGCGTGCTCGCCGGAGTCGAAGGAGAAGGGATGCTCGTCTCCACCGACTTCGGGCGTTCGTGGTTTCCGAGCAACGACGGATTTCGCGAACGCCTGGTCCGGCACATCGTGCCCGACGAGCCCAGGAACCGGCTGCTCGCCCTCACCGGCGCCGACGGTCCCAAGAACAGCGCGCTCTTCGAACTCGACCGGGCCCGGGATCTGTGGCGTCGGATTGAGTTGCCCGCCAGCCGGGAGATCCGCTCCCTCGGGGTCTATGCGAACGGGGACATGATCGTGGGCACCGATGACGGCGTCTTCCAGGGAACCGTCGACGGCCCGCCCTGGCGGCGCCTGTCCCTGCTGATCAGCGGCGCCGATCCCCACCCCCAGGTCGACGATCTCCACATTCGGGGGTCGCAGGTCCTGGTCGCGACCGATCACGGCCTGTTCTCGAGTCAGAACCGCGGTTCGACCTGGGCGCTCCTGCGTTTCGGGGCCAGCCGATCCGTGGTGACCCTGGCCATCGCCTCCACCGGGCGCGTGGTGGTGGCGACGGCGCTCGGCATCTACGCGGCGGATGACGGCATCGAGTTCAAGCAAGTGGCCTCGGTCGGGCTGCGCGGCCTGAAGCGTCTCGCCTTCGCGCCGGGCAGCGACAGCAAGATCTTCGCGGCCACGTCCTATGGCCTCCTGGTGAGCCGGGACGCGGGACGCTCGTGGTTCGACACCGACACCCCCCTGGGACGCGTCACCGGCCTGACCCAGGCCGAGAACGGGAAGACCGTCTTCGCCGCGGACGCGGACATCAAGACGGTCTTCGTCTCCCACGATGGCGGCGCGAACTTCTGGCCCATCGAAGCCACGGGCCTGCCCTCTCAGCGGACGTTCGCGCTCGCCATCGAGTCCGCGAAGCGGCCGGGCGAGCCGTCCGTTCTCATCGTGGCCGCCTCCGGCGGCGGCCTGCTCGAAGCCCGCATGGAAGAAGCGGTGATCGCGGCCGAGGCGAAAAGGCAGTAGCCTGAAACGCCTCATGAAGTTTTTCCTTCTCGGCCTTCTTCTTGTCGGCGCGGCGGTCTCGCCCATGGCGACCGCGGGTGCGCAGGGCCCGAGGTCGCAATCGACGCCCCAGCTCCCGGCCTCGGCGGACCTCGCCGGCTACATCGCGAGCCTCGAGGAGCCCGGGCGCGCCGAATGGCAGAAGCCCGATGAGGTCATCCGGGCCCTGAAGCTCCTGCCCGGCGAGACCCTGTGCGACGTGGGTTCGGGGCCCGGGTACTTCGCCTTGCGCGCCGCGCGCCTTCTCGAGGCCTCGGGATGGGTCTATGCCGAAGACGTGGAGGCCTCGATGATCGACGCCCTGCGCGACCGGGTGAGCCAGGCACGGCTCTCGAACGTGACCCCCATCCTCGGGCTGCCCGAAGACCCGCTCCTTCCCAGGGCGGCGTGCGACGTGATCCTGGTGGTGAACACGTACCACCTCTTCCCCAATGGGCCCGCGTTCCTGCGCCGCCTCGCGAAGTCCCTTAAACCCGGCGGCCGGCTCGCGAACATCGACTTCCACAAACGCGAGACCCCGCAAGGTCCGGTCCTCGCGCGCCGAGTGGCCAGGGAGGCCTTCCTCGCGGACGCGCAGCGAGCGTCCTACAAGCTCGTGGCGGAAGAGAAGTTTCTCCCCTACCAGTACTTCCTGCTCCTCAAGCCCACCCGCTAGCAGCGAGTCCGTGACGGTTGGAAGCAACCCCCTCTCCCCGCTACCAAGCCCGCAGGGCCTGGCTCAGGGAAGAAACCGTGACAACCAGGGCAGCTTGGAGAGATCCGAGTAGAGGATGAAGACCATGAGCGCCATGATGAGGACGAAGCCCGCGTTCATGAAGACGATCTTCACCT
>DAORUA010000059.1:0-14082 GCA_035432945.1 Vicinamibacteria bacterium
CGGGCGAGCCCACGCGGATCATGGACTATCAGATCTGGTGCGGGCCGGCCATGGGTGCCTTCAACACCTGGGCGAAGGGCTCGTTCCTGGAAGAGCCGAAGAACCGCGAAGTCGGGCAGATCGCCCTCAACTTCCTCGAAGGCGCCGCGGTGATCGCGCGGGCTCAACAGGTGCGCACCTTCGGCGTGCCCGTGCCGCCCTCCGCCTTCGAATTCCGCCCGGTGCGTCTGGCCTGAGGCCCTTCGCTCGGTGCGCGTCCTTCGTGCCCTGAGCCTGGATGTCGTGGCCGGAGCGGCGTGCGGCGGCCTCCTCGCCGAGCACATGGCCCGGGCCCGGATGCTGCCCGGATGGTGGATAGCGCTCCTCACCGCGGTGTGGTGCATCTACACCGGCGACCACCTTCTCGACGCGAGGCGCGCGACCGCCGGGCCTGCGACCTACCGTCGCGCCTTCCATCGACGCCATGCGAAGACGCTCGCCGCGGCCCTCGCCGCCGCCACCCTCGCCGGGCTCGCAGCGGCCTGGACCCTGCGTCCCCCGGTCCGGCTGTTCGGCGTCGGTCTGACCGCCGCGGTCCTGGCCTACCTCGCCTCCGCGCAGGGCCTGATCCTCCCCCGCCTGCCCAAAGAGCCGATGGCCGGCCTTCTCTACGCCGCCGGGATCTGGGGCGGACCGATCGTCATGGGCCTCGGGTCGACACCCGCGCTCCTGGTCGCCGCCTCCCTCCAGGCCCTGGCCGCGATCCTGAACCTCCTGATGGTGGGCGTGTTCGAGACCCGCGTCGATCTCGAGGAGGGACACCGGTCCTTCGCGCTCCGCTGGGGCCGGGAGCGCGTGCGAGGGTGGATCCTGACCGCGAGTCTCCTGGGGATGGTGGCCGCGGGCGTCCTCGTCCTCCTCCGGCCGATCGAGCGCGATGTCTTCGCGATCCTCGGCCTCCAGATCGCGGCGCCCATGGTCCTTCTGGTCGCGGATCGATGGTTCGAAAAGAACGAGCGGTACCGATACTGGGGCGATTCCGTGTTCCTGCTCGGCGCGATTCCCCGGATCCTCGCCTGAGCTCGTCCCGCGCCGCCCGGAAAAACGCAAGTCTCTTTTTTGTCACAGTTGCGGGGGCCTCGGCAGTAGCGCCCGCGCCTGACATAATGCACGGCTCGGATCCCGGCTTTTCGTGATCCCTTGATCCCACACGGGCCTCAAACATGTCCTCCAAACACCCTCCCATCGCGATCGTGGGGCTCGGCGCCCTTTTCCCCGGTTCCACCGACCCGAACGGCCTGTGGAGGGACATCGTCCTTGGCAAGGACCAGCTCACCGAGATCCCCAAGGCGCACTGGCTGATCGACGACTACTACGACGCGGATCCGAAGGCCCCGGACAAGACCTACGCGAAGCGCGGCGGCTTCATCCCCGAGGTCGCCTTCGACCCGATGGAACATGGGATGCCGCCCTCCGTCATCCCCGCCACCGACACCTCTCAGCTCCTCGGCCTCATCGTGGCCAAGCAGCTTCTCGAAGACGTGACCCACGGCGCCTTCCCCGACGCGCTTCGGGAGCGGACCAGCGTGATCGTCGGCATCACCTCCGCCCAGGAGCTGCTGGTGGAGATGGGCTCCCGCCTCCAGCGCCCCATCTGGGTGCGCGCCCTGCGCGAGCACGGCCTTCCCGAGGACGAGGTCCAGAAGGTCTGCGACCGGATTTCGGGCTCGTACACGCCCTGGCAGGAGAGCACGTTCCCGGGCCTGCTCGGCAACGTGGTCGCGGGCCGCATCGCCAATCGGCTCAATCTCGGCGGCACCAACTGCGTGGTCGACGCCGCCTGCGCCTCCGCCTTCGGCGCCCTGGCCATGGGCGTGCAGGAGCTCTACCTCGGAAGCTCCGATCTCGTGATCACCGGAGGTGTCGAGACGTTCAACGACATCTTCATGTACATGTGCTTCTCCAAGACCCCGGCCCTGTCGTTTTCCGGCGACTGCCGGCCCTTCGACGCGAAGTCCGACGGAACCATGCTGGGCGAAGGCATCGGCCTTCTCGGCCTGCGGCGCCTCGAGGACGCGGAGCGCGACGGCAATCCGATCTACGCGGTCATCAAGGCCGTGGGCTCGTCATCCGATGGCCGGGCCAAGAGCATCTATGCGCCGGTGAGCGCCGGCCAGGCGAAGGCCCTCCGCCGCGCCTACGAAGCCTCGGGCTTCGGACCCGACACCGTCGAACTCATCGAGGCCCACGGGACCGGGACCAAGGCGGGCGACGCCGCGGAGTTCGGCGGACTGCAGGCGGTCTTCAGCGAATCCCCTCGCCAGGACACCCAGTGGTGCGCGCTCGGCTCCATCAAGTCGCAGATCGGCCACACCAAGGCGGCGGCGGGCGCGGCAGGCCTGATGAAGGCCACCCTGGCTTTGCACAACAAGGTCCTGCCTCCGACCATCAAGATCGAAACCCCGAATCCCGCGCTCAAGATCGAGGAGACCGCCTTCTACCTGAGCTCCGAGGCGAAGCCCTGGATCCGCGACCACACCCACCCGCGCCGCGCGGGCGTGAGCTCGTTCGGCTTCGGCGGCAGCAACTTCCACATCACCCTCGAGGAGTACACGGGCGCGGGCAAGACCGCCGCCCGCATGAGGACGCTCACCTCGGAACTCGTGGCCCTGTCCGCCAAGGACCCTGGGGCACTCGTCGCGGCCATCGACGCGGTTCTCGCCGACCTCAAGGCCGGAGCCTCGCTCAGCGGCGCGGCCTTCGATGCCGCGCGTCGATTCGACGCCTCCGCCGAATGCCGCCTCGCCATCGTCGCGAACTCGACCGCCGATCTCGAAAAGCAGCTCGGTCTCGCCCGGCCGAAGGTCGACGGCCCCGCGTTCACTCTCCCCGGCGGACCGGTCTACGGACGCGGCCCGAAGGCCGAGGGCTCGGTCGCGTTCCTCTTCCCCGGCCAGGGCTCGCAGGCCGTGGGCATGGGCCGCGAACTCGCCATGGCGTTCGACGTGGCCCGCCAGACCTGGGACGACCACGCCGGCCTCGAGTTCGGCGATGCCGGCCAGCGTTCGACCATCCACCGGATGGTCTTCCCCCCGTCCGTGTACACCGACGAAGCCCGCGCCGCTCAGACCGCTCGGCTGACCGCCACCGAATGGGCCCAGCCCGCGCTCGGCCTCGCCAGTCTCGCGACCCTTCGCCTCCTTCGCCACCTCGGCGTCGACGGCGACGTGTTCGGCGGTCACAGCTTCGGCGAAGTGACGGCCCTCCACGCCGGAGGCGCGATCGACGCGACCTCGATGCTCCAGACCGCGCGCAAGCGCGGCGAACTGATGCGCGACGCCGCCACCACGTCGGGCGCCATGTGGGCGATCTCCCTCGGCAAACAGACCGTGGAGGCGCTCGAAGCGCTGCTCAAGGCCCCGGTGGTCATCGCGAACCGGAACTCGAAGAAGCAGGTCGTGATCGCGGGTCCGACCGAGGCCGTGGACGCGGCCGCCGCCGAACTCAAGGCCCAGGGTTTCAAGGGCACGCGCCTTCCCGTGGCGACCGCCTTTCACTCGAGCGTGGTCGCAGGCTCCGTCGATCCTTTCGCATCGTTCCTCAAGAGCCAGCCGATCACGGTTCCGGGCAAGCCCGTCTACGCGAATTCCACCGCGCAGCGCTACGCCGGCGGCGAGGATGGAATCCGCGCGACTCTCGCCTCCCAGATCGCGTCCTCGGTCCGGTTCTCGGAAGAGATCGAGACCATGTACGCGGACGGCGCGCGCACGTTCGTCGAAGTGGGTCCGGGCGCGGTCCTCACCGGCCTGGTCAAGGACACGCTCGGCGAGGCGCCGCACCTGGCCATCGCCACCGACCGCAAGGGCGCTTCCGGAGCCGCCTCGTTCCTGCAGGCCATCGGCGCTCTCATCGCGAACGGATTCGCGGTCGACCTCGCGAGGCTTTTCGAGGGCACGCGGGTCGAAGCGCGCAAGGAAGCGCCCAAGCCGCATGCGATCATGCTGACCGGCGCCAACTACGCGAAGCCCTATCCGCCGAAGGAGGGCTCGGCCGCGCTGCCGAAGCCCAATCCCCCGCGGAAACCAGCCGCTCCGGACGCTCCACCCCTGAGCGCGCCCGCACCCATGGCCGCCGCCGGCCCCCTGACATTCGCAGAGGAAGACGCGACCATGAAGCCGACCCCGAACCTCCAGGATCCCGAGTGGCTGCGCGCCTTCGCGGAAGTGCAGCGGCAGACCGCCGAGGCGCATTCCGCGTACCAGCGCTCGATGGCCGAGTCGCACATGGCGTTCCTCCGCACGTCCGAGGCCGCGATCGCGAGCATCAGCGGACAATCGGCGCTTCCCGACAACCGTAGGGGCGAGGCACGCCTCGCCCTCGCAGGCCCGCCTGCCGCCCCGATGCCGTCAACCGCGGCGCCGGTCGCGGCGATGCCCGCCATGCCGCCCATGCCCGCGGGCGCGGTGGCCGCGACGCAGGCGATGCCTGTGGCGGCGGCGATCGCGCGCACGGGTGCGGGCGCGGCGGGTGCGGGTGCGGGTGCGGCGGGTGCGGGCGCGACGGGCGAGGCAGGCCTCGCCCCCGCGGGCGCGGTGGCCGCGGCCGGACCGTCCATCTCCGAGGCTCTCCTCGCGGTGGTGGCCGACAAGACCGGCTACCCGAAGGACATGATCGGCCTCGACATGGAGATCGAATCCGACCTCGGCATCGATTCGATCAAGCGGGTGGAGATCCTCTCTGCGGTGCAGGAACAGGTTCCCTCGCTGCCGGCCATCCCCGCGGCCGAACTCGGCGCCATGCGCACGCTCCGGAACATCCTCGACCGCTTCGGCGCGGTCGCGGATGTGGCGGCGCCTTCGGGCGGGGCGACCGCGGCGGGCGGGGCTGCGGCGGGCGAGGCAGGCCTCGCCCCTACGGTTTCGGGCGGCGAATCGATCACGGGCGCGCTGCTCGCGGTCGTCGCGGACAAGACCGGGTATCCCAAGGACATGATCGGCCTCGACATGGAGATTGAATCCGACCTCGGCATCGACTCCATCAAGCGCGTCGAGATCCTCTCCGCGGTGCAGGAGCGCGTGCCGTCCTTGCCCTCCATTCCCGCGGCCGAGCTGGGCGCCATGCGAACCCTGCGAAACATCCTCGACCGTTTCGGCGCGGTTGCGGATGTGTCCGCGCCTTCGGGTGGGCCCGTGACGGGCGATGCCCCGGCGGGCAGGGCAGCGACGGGCGAGGCAGGCCTCGCCCCTACGGTTTCGGGCGGCGCGTCGATCCGGGATGTCCTCCTCGCGGTGGTGGCCGACAAGACCGGGTATCCGAAGGACATGATCGGTCTCGACATGGAAATCGAGTCCGACCTCGGCATCGACTCGATCAAGCGCGTCGAGATCCTGTCCGCGGTGCAGGAACAGGTTCCCTCGCTGCCCACGATCCCCGCGGCCGAACTGGGCGCGATCCGGACCCTGGGGCAGATCCTCGAGCGGCTCGGCGGCGGCGGCGGCGAGGCGGGCCCTGGCGCGGGCGAGGCAGGCCTCGCCCCTACAACCACGCCTTCGGCCACATTGGCCCCCGTCCCCGCGGCCGCGCCCACGAAGCTCGGCCGTTTCGTGGCGGTGAGACGTCCCGCGCCACGCCCCGGTTTCTCCCCGCGCGGCCTCTTCTCCGGCGCTGTGACCATCGTGCGCGGAACCAGCGGTGTCGCGGAGCCGCTCGCATCCTTGCTCCTCTCGCGCGGCGTCGAAGCCGTCGTGGTCGATGCGTTCGATCCGAAGGCCGCGGCACGCGTGATCGACCTCTCCGGCCTCGCCGACGAACGCAGCATCGAAGAAGCCATCGAGACCCAGAAGAAGGTTTTCGCGGCCGGACGCGCGGTGGCGCAGTCGGGGGAAACCCCTCGCTTCTTCATCGCGGTGGGCGACCCGTTCTTCGGCTCGCCCAATGCCGAATGGACCGGCGGCATTCCGGGCCTCGTCCGCACCCTCGCCCTCGAAGCGCCCGAGATCACCAGCCGCTTCATCGCCATCGCCAAGGGTCGGGTGGAGGCGGACCGCCTCGCCCAGTCCGTGGCCGCGGAGATCCTCGAGGGCGGCGCCGATCTCGACATCGCCATCGACTCCTCCGGGAACCGCACCGCGCCCTTCTTCGAGGACGCGCCCGCCATCACCGACGCGGAAGGCATGAAGCCCAGGCTCGAGGACGGTTCCGTGCTTCTCGTGTCCGGCGGCGCCCGCGGCGTCACCGCGAGCTGCCTCGAGGAACTGGCGAAGGCCGGCAAGTACAAGTTCGCCATTCTCGGCCGCACCGATTCCGACTTCGCCCCCGCCTGGGCCGAAGGAAAGAAGACCGAGGGCGAGCTGCAGTCCGCCTTCATCACGGCCGAAAAAGCCCTCGGCCACACCCCGACGCCCGCCGAGGCGAGGAGCGCGGCCCAGCTCGCAAATGCCGCGCGGGAGACCCGCGCGACCCTCGAAGCCCTCAAGGCCGCGGGGTCCGAGGTGCTGTACTTCCCCTGCGATCTCAAGGACAAGGGCGACGTGTCCATGGCCGTGAGCATGGTCCGCGGCCACTTCAAGCGGATCGACGGGGTCATCCAGGCCGCCGGTGTCCTCGCCGACAAGAGAATCGCGGAGAAGACGGACGCCCAGTTCAACTCCGTGTTCGACACGAAGGTGGCGGGCCTGCATAACCTCCTCGAAGCGACCCGCCCCGACGAACTCAAGGTCCTCTGCTTCTTCGGCTCCGTCGCGGGCCGGGTGGGCAATCCCGGCCAGGCCGACTACGCGATGGCGAACGAGACGCTCGAATCGGTGGCGCAGTTCGAGTCCAGACAGCGCAAGAACGCGCTCGTGCGCGTCCTTCACTGGGGGCCCTGGGACGGAGGCATGGTGACGCCTTCCCTTCGCGCGGTGTTCCTCGAGCGCGGCGTCGCGCTCATTCCCGTGGCGGACGGCGCGCGGATGTTCGTGGAAGCGATCACCCATCCGCAGGCCCCGGTCTCGGTCGTGGTGGGTGGACGTCCCGACGCCTCGGTCCTCCTCGGCCACGGCGGCGGCCGGAAGGTCGTGGGCGATCTCGTGATCTCCTCCACGACCGCGCCGCACCTCGCCTCGCACGCGGTGAAGGGCGTCCCCGTCTTCCCGGTGGCCCTCGCCATCGAAGCCTTCGCGCGGATCGCGCGCAGCACCCGGCCGGACCTGAGGCTTTCCGCGATCAAGGACCTGAAGGTGCTCAAGGGCATCCGGATCGAGAACTTCGAAGGGAAGGGCACGCGGCTCGAGATCTCCTGCGAGCAGGTCTCGAACGGCGTGGGCGCGCGCCTCAGCTGCGAACTCCGCTCCCCGGGAGGACCCGCTCACTACCGGGCCATGGCCGAAATGGCCGATCGATCCTCGCCGCACGCCTCGCCCCAGGAATTCGAAGCGCCGAAGACCGGCACCCCCTGGGCCAACGAAGAGGTCTACGGCCCGGTGCTCTTCCACGGCCCCGACTTCCAGGTCCTCAAGGGCGTGCGCTCGGTCGGCCCCCAGGGCGGCTCCGCCCTCGTCGCCTCCACCCGCGACATCGGCTGGATCGGCGGCCCCTTCGCCACCGATCCGGCGGCGGTCGACGCCGGCCTGCAGATGGCCATCCTCATGGGCATGCGCGCGAACGGCAAGACCTCGCTGCCCACCGGAGTCGAGTCGCTCACCATTCACATCGACGAGCCGACGAGCGGTCCCCTGCATTGCTCCCTCCGCTCGCGATCGGTGTCGGATCTGAAGACGGTGTCGGACGCGATCGTCCGGACCGAGGACGGACGTCTCCTGTGCGAACTGCGCGGGATCGAGATGCACATGGTGGACACGGCGGCCAAGGCGTAACGAGACCGCCTTGAGCCCCTTCGAACCGATCGCCATCGTCGCGCAGTCGTACGCCCTTCCGGGGGCGTTCAGCGCGGAGGAGCTGTTCAACCGGGTCCTCGCCGGCCAGGATCTGCTCAGCACCGTCCCCGACCGGCGGTGGCGCGTCGATCCCGAGCAGCTTCTCGCGCGAGCCGGGGGCTCGACCTCGGATCGGGTGTCCAGCCTCCGCGGCGGCTACGTCCGGGGCTTCGACGATCGTTTCGATCCGAGCGGCTTCAGTTTCGCGGCCGCGCAGATCCACGGCCTCGATCCCCTCTTCAAGCTCGTCTTCCACACCACCCGTGAGGCGCTCCAGGGCGTCAAGGACGCGGACCGGCAGCGCGCCCGCACCGGCCTCGTGCTCGCGAACCTGTCGTTCCCCTCCTCCGGCCTCTCCCACTTCGCCGAGCAGGTGTGGAGCGGCGTCGGCCCCGCGGGCCGGATCGACGCGCGCAATCGCTTCTCCTCCGGGCTGCCCGCCTTCCTCGCCGCCCGCGCCCTGAATCTCGGTCTCGCGGACAGCGCGTTCGCCCTCGATGCGGCCTGCGCGAGCTCGCTCTACGCGATCAAGCTCGCCTGCGACGCCCTCACCGACGGGCGCGCGGACCTGATGCTCGCAGCCGCGGTCTCGCGCGCCGACGATCTCTTCATCCACATGGGCTTCACCGCGCTCAAAGCCCTCTCGCCCACAGGACGCAGCCGGCCCTTCCACAAGGACGCCGACGGCCTCGTCCCCGCCGAGGGTGCGGGCTGCGTCGCCCTCAAGCGGCTCGAGGACGCGGTCCGGGATTCGGACCGCATCCTGGGCGTCATCCGCGGCATCGGCCTTTCGAACGACGGCCGCGGGCACGGACTGCTGGCGCCCTCCGAAGAGGGCCAGGTCTGCGCCATGGAAGCCGCCTACGCCGCGGCCGGCCTCGAACCGGGCGACATCTCGCTTCTCGAGTGCCACGCCACCGGGACCCGGGTGGGCGACGGGGTCGAGATCCGGAGCACCTCGCGGGTCTTCGGAAAGCACGTGGTCGCGGCTGGTTCGGTGAAGGGAAACCTCGGCCACCTGATCACGAGCGCGGGCATGGCCGCCCTCGCGAAGACGCTCACCGCGTTCGACCGCGGCGTGAAGCCGCCCTCGGCCCACGTCGATTCTCCTTCCGACGATCTGATGGGCTCGAGCCTCCGGCTCCTGCAGGCCCCCGAGGCCTGGGACAGCGTCACCCCGCGCCGCGCCGCGCTCTCCGCCTTCGGGTTTGGCGGCAACAACGCGCACCTCATCGTCGAAGAGTGGCGCAGCGAATCCAGGACCGCGCTCCTCCCGCAGCGTCCCCCCGCCCCGCCCCCGCCCGAACCCGCGCGCATCGCGGTCATCGGCCTCGGCGTCCGCGCCGGCGAGTGCGAGAACACCCGCGACTTCGCGGCCCGGACCCTCCGGAAGCAATCCCTCGGTTCGGCCGCCTCGCGGGTCGAGCTCGACGCCACCGGCCTCAAGTTCCCTCCCAAGGACCTCGAGGCGACGCTCTCGCAGCAGACCCTGCTTCTGGCCGCGACCCAGGAGGCCATGGCCTCGTGCGCGGTGAAGCCCGAACGCACCGGCGTCCTCGTGGGCATGGGCTGCGATCCCGAGGTGGCGCGCTACGGCCTGCGCTGGCGCTCGCTCTTCCTCGAGGAGCCCCTGACCACCGAGCCCATCGGGGCACTCGAGTCGGCGGGCGTCATCGGCACCATGCCGAACATCGTGGCCAACCGGCTCTCCAGCCAGTGGGACGCGCGGGGCCCCGGTTTCTCCGTCTCGGCCGAGGAACTCTCGGGCTATCGCGCCCTCGACCTCGCTCTCCGGGCGCTCCGGAACCACGAACTCGACGCCGCCATCGTGGGCGCGGTCGACCTTTCGGCCGAACGGGTCCACGCGGCCGCGCTGCAGAGCCTCGAGAACGCCACCGACCCGCCCACCGCGGACGCCGCGGTGGTCCTGGTCCTCAAGCGCCTCGACGATGCGCTGGCCGAGGGCGACGCCGTGCTCGGGATCCTGGACCCGTCGACGGTGATGCCGGGCCCTCCCCAGCTCGGCCCCAGCGCCCATGCCGCCTCCGGTCTCCTCGACGTGGCTCGCGCCCTCGTCACCGCGGCCGCGCGCGCGGACATCTCCCACGCCTCCGCCGCCCCCCAGCTTCCCCATCCCGACGGATCGCGCGAGGCCTTCGCGAACACCCGGAGTCTGTTCGGTCCCGCCTCGGCCTACCGCGCGCAGGCCGGGCCGGAGCCGCGATTCTCCGACCTCGCGGGACGGCGCAAGGCCATCGAGTTCTACAGCGCCGATACGCGCGACGGTCTGGTTCGCGCCATCGAGCGGGGTGAGATGTCGAGAGACGGCGCGCTCCGCGTCGGTTTCTCGTGCGAGGCGACCCAGCGCGAGGATCTCGCGTCGCGGGTGAAGGACGCGCTGCACCGCGGCCAGCCCATGCCCTCGGGCGCTCACTTCGGCGAGGCGAAGGTCGAGGGCGAAATGGCCTTCGTGTTCACCGGGCCCGCGGGCGCCTCGCGTGGCATGGGCAGCAGTCTGCTTCTCGCCCTGCCAGAGCTCGCGGACCGGGTCGCGAAGAACTGGACCGGCGTCCGCGGCGACGCGGGCTGGATCTGGGAAGAGGGCGACGGGCATCCGTCCGCGGAGGAAAAACTGTGGGGCGCCGCGTTCATGTCGCAGGCCCACGCGATCTTCACCCGCGAGATCCTCGGCCTCAAGCCCGAGGCCGCCATCGGCGTCTCTTCCGGGGAGACCAACGCGCTCTACGCCCTGGGCGCCTGGCGCAGCATCGACGCCCTGCGCGAGGCGCTCCACAAGGACCGGATGTACAGCCACGTCCTGGCCGGCCGCTTCGATGTCCTCACCGCCTGGGGCCAGGACGCGGCCTGGGACAACTGGCGTGTGCTCGCGCCGGTGGACAAGATCCGCGAGGCCCTCGCCGACGAGCCGCGCGCGCACCTCACGCTGCTCTACACCCCCGACGACGCCTGCATCGGCGGTTCGCCCGCCGCGTGCCTTCGCATCGTGGAGAAGATCGGCAAGGAGCGCTGCCGCAAGCTGGGCTACGA
This sequence comes from Vicinamibacteria bacterium, assembly GCA_035432945.1. Lineage (GTDB taxonomy): Bacteria > Acidobacteriota > Vicinamibacteria > Fen-336 > JAGNNV01 > JAGNNV01. The sequence continues at coordinate 10,944 of DAORUA010000059.1, forward strand.
CCTCGTCATCCACGCGCCCGAGCTCGAACCCGCGCGCGAAGCCTGGCTTCGCGTGCACTCGCAGCCCACCACGCCGCCCGAGGGCGTCCGCTTTTACACCCACGCCACCATCGACTCGTACATCCCCACCATGGAGAGCGCGGCCGAAAACCTCCTCACCCAGGCCCTCATCACCGTCGATTTCCCCGCGCTCATCAACAAGGCGTATGCGGACGGCGTGCGCATCTTCGTCGAGCATGGGCCGCGGCAGGGCTGCACGCGCTGGATCTCCACCATCCTCCACGGGCGTCCGCACTTCGCGGTGGCCCTCGACGTCGATCCCCAGACCTCGCTTGCCACCGCCATCGACACCTCGATCCGCCTCTTCGCGGCCGGCGTCGACGTGAACCTCCAGCGCCTGATCGACTCGATGCCGAAAACGACACCCACCTGGACGCCGCGACGGCCCCTGGTCCTGCCCGCGCATCGCCCGCCGATCCAGGCCCTCGAACCACGTGACGCCGCGCCCGACAACGTCGTCCCCGAGGGAACGATCCTGATGGCCCGTCCGCCCGTCCTGCCGAGCGTGTCGGGGATCGTCATGCCCGACACCCGCAGGGGCGAGGCACGCCTCGCCCGTACAAGGGAACCCATGCCCGCCTCCGCCCCCGCGGTGATGGCCCCACCGCCGTCGTTGCCATCACCCGGAGGCAATGGCGAGGCGAGGCCGACCAGCACCACGACCACGCCCACGCCGAACCTCGCCCCGGCCGCCGCCATCGCGCATCCCGTGTACGGCGAATTCCAGCGCATCCTCGCCGCGCATCAGGAATACGTCTCCCTCCAGGCCCAGGTGCACCAGCGATTCCTCTCCATGCGCACCGGCACCCTGCCCGGTACCACCCTACCCAGCCCATTGGACCTAGCGTCATTGCGAGGAGCCATTCGTCTCGGTACTGCGACGAAGCAACCCCTACCGGAGTCCCTACCCCTCCGTACGCCCCCCACCGCCCCCGCCCCCGTCGCGGCGCCCGCGCCCGGCACCCGTAGGGGCGAGGCACGCCTCGCCCTCGCGGCCACGAGCCCCGACGCGCCGTCCGCGCCCGAAACACCCCTCTTCACCCGCGCCGACCTCGAAATCCACGCCTCGGGCGAGATCTCGAAGATCTTCGGCCCCGCCTTCGCCGGCCAGGACCAGTACGAACTCCAGGTCCGCATGCCCGAACCGCCGCTCCTCCTCGCCGATCGCGTGATGTCGATCAAGGGCGAGCCGCGCTCGATGGGCAAGGGCTCGATCATCACCGAGACCGACGTGGGCTCCCAGACCTTCTACCTCCACGACAACCGGATGCCCGGCGGCATCCTCATCGAGTCCGGCCAGGCCGACCTGATGATGATCTCGTGGCTCGGGGTCGACTTCGAAAACCGCGGCGAGCGCGTCTACCGCCTGCTCGGGTGCGACCTCACCTACCACGGCTCGCTCCCGCTCAAGGGCGATACCGTCCGCTACGACATCCACGTGGACGGCCACGCGAACCAGGGCGCGGTCCGCCTCTTCTTCTTCCACTACGACTCGTGGACCTCCGGCCCTTCGGGACCGACGCGGCCCCAGTTGAGCGTGCGCAACGGCCAGGCCGGGTTCTTCACCTACGAAGAGCTGAAGAACACGGGCGGCATCCTGTGGAATGCGACCGACGAAAAGCCCGAGGCCTTCGCCGCTCTCCGCCTCGACCGGCCGAGGACCTCACCGCACGCCTCGTATTCGCGTGAGGACGTGATCGCCTTCTCGGAAGGCCGCATCCGCGACGCCTTCGGACACACCCACCTGCGCGCCCTAACCCACACCATGACCGCGCGGATCGCTTCCGGCGACATGCTCCTGATCGACGAGGTCGAGGCGATGGACCCCACGGGCGGTCCCTGGGGCCGGGGCTACATGCGCGCGATCCTCGACCTCCACGAGGACGACTGGTTCTTCAAGGGCCACTTCAAGAACGATCCCTGCATGCCCGGCACCCTGATGTTCGAAGGGTGCCTCCAGGCCATGGCCTTCTACCTGACCGCCTGCGGCTTCACCCTCGACAAGGACGCGTGGCGCTTCGAGCCGGTTCCGGAGATGACGTACAAGCTTCGCTGCCGCGGCCAGGCCCTGCCCTCGTCCCGCAAACTCGTCTACGAGATCTTCGTGGCCGAGGTGCACGACGGCCCCGAGCCGACCCTCATCGCCGATCTGCTCTGCACCGTGGATGGCGTCAAGGCGTTCCACGCGCAGCGCCTCGGCGTTCGCCTCACCCCCGACATCCCGCTCTCGCGCGATCTGCCCATCGAGGCGGAGATGCGCGCGCTCGCGAAGCAGCACCCCGGGAAGGCTTTCGATGACGTCGCGATTCTCGCCACCGCGATCGGCAAAGCGAGCGACGCCTTCGGCCCGTCGTACGTGCCCTTCGACGGCGCCCGGCGTCTCTCCCGCCTGCCCTCCCCGCCCTACAAGTTCTTCTCGCGCGTCCACTCCCTCAACGCCTCCTCGGGCGAAGCGAAGAAGGGCGCCTCCGTCGTGGCCGAGTACGACGTGCCGGCGAGCGACTGGTACTTCGAGGACGGCGATGGCCTCATGCCCTGGGCGGTCCTGCTCGAAGCCGCGCTCCAGCCCTGCGGCTGGCTGGCTCTCGCGACCGGCCTGCCTCTCAGGACTCCGGAAGGCCTCTACTTCAGGAACCTCGACGGAGAGGCCACGGTCTTCCGCAATCTGCGGCCCGGACCCAACCGCCTGATCACGAACGTCACCCTGACCGACGTCTCCACCTCGGGCGGCATCAGCCTCGTCTCCTTCGCGGTTTCCTGCCGCGACGATCTGGGCGACGTGCTTCGTCTCACCACGAGTTTCGGCTTCTTCCCCGCCGCCGCCCTCGCGCGCCAGGTGGGCCTTCCCACCGAGCCCGCGGATGCGCTCATGTTCGAGAGCGCTGCGAAGGCCGAGGCGTTCGATCTCGACGCCCTGCGCGCCTCCGAGACCGCGCTCCCCACCGGCAAACTCGCGGTCCTCACCCGCGTGAAGGCCCTGTGGCCGGAAGGCGGCAAGGCCGGGCTCGGCTCCGCGGTGGCCGAGCACGACGTCGATCCCTCGGCCTGGTTCTTCAAGGCCCACTTCTTCCAGGACCCC
>DAORUA010000060.1:0-14016 GCA_035432945.1 Vicinamibacteria bacterium
TCGGCGACCTCGTCGAGGAACGATACCGCTCGCTCCATCGCCGGATCGCGAGAGATGCCGGGTGTGGCTGCGAGCCTCTTTGAACCAGAATCCCGTTTCCTTCCGCGTATGCTTCGGAAAACGATGTCGACCGAAGCCCCCCTCCGTCGTCACCTCGCTCTGGGGACCCTGTCGTTCGGGATCTGTTTCGCCGCCTGGGGCCTGATCAGCGCCTTCGCGGTCCGCTTCCGCCAGCGGTTCGATCTGACCTCCACCGAGACCGCGCTCCTCGTGGCCGTTCCCGTTCTGCTCGGATCGCTCGCCCGGCTGCCCATGGGAATCCTGGCCGACCGCTTCGGAGGGCGGAAGGTCTTCTCGATGCTGATGTTGGCGGTCTCGGTCCCGGTCTTCCTGGTTCCTCAGGCCGACACCTTCTCCTCCCTTCTCGTGACCGCTTTCTTTCTCGGTCTCGCCGGTTCGTCCTTCTCGGTGGGCGTGAGCTACGTCTCGCGCTGGAGCCCGCCTGCGAAGCAGGGCGGCGTTCTGGGCGTCTACGGGATGGGCAACATCGGCCAGTCGGCCGCGGTCTTCCTGGGACCGCTGGTCGCCGCCGCCATCGGATGGGAGCGCGTGTTCACCGGCCTTGCCGGTGCGCTCTTCATCTGGGGTGGGGTGTTCTTGCTGCTGGCCCGGGACGCGCCCGCCAAGGCCGCCCCCAAGGGAATCGGCGAGATGTTCGCCCTCCTGGCGCGGGAGCGTCTTTCCTGGGTTCTCTCCGCCTTCTACTTCCTGACCTTCGGCGGCTTCGTCGCGTTCGCGATCTACCTGCCGACACTGCTCAAGGACGATTTCGGCCTGACCCCGACCGACGCCGGCTTCAGGGCCGCGGGCTTCGTGGTCCTCGCGACCGTGCTGCGGCCTCTGGGGGGCACCCTCGCGGACCGGATCGGCGGCGCTCGCGTGCTGAACGGAGTCTTCCTTGGGGTGATTCCGTTCGCGCTGCTCCTGTCCTGGAAGTCGATGATCCCCTTCACGGTGGGCGCTCTCGGCTGCGCGGCCTTGCTGGGTCTCGGGAACGGAGCGGTGTTCAAACTGGTGCCCCAGTATTTCCCGAACGAGACCGGCGCGGTGACGGGCCTGGTGGGCGCCATGGGTGGCCTCGGCGGCTTCTTCCCGCCCCTCCTCCTCGGCTTCTTCCGTGACCGGACTGGCGAGGTGTGGCCCGGTTTTGCCCTGCTCGCCGCCACTTCCTTCGGTCTCTTCGTCCTGAACCGACGCGTCCTCCTCCCGAAGCAGGAGGCGCTCGAGCTCAACCTCTCGCCCGCTCAGCAACAGGTCGCCGACCAGCTTCGCGCCGGAGGATGGGCCACCATGACCGCGAGCCTCCTCGTGGCCTCGATCGTGGTGGGTTCGAGGAACCTGCAGAATTTCGACGCCGCCCTCGTCATCTACACCTTCGCCTCCGTGTTCGCCGCGTGGGGCGTCGCCTTCCACTACGCGGTCTGGCTGCAGAAGCCGCCGACCCGGATCTTCTTCCGGCGGGGATTCGAACTCGCGTTCAGCAGGGGTCTTCTCCGGAGCCTTCCGCGCCTCGCCGTGGTCACCGGAACTCATCTCCTTGGTCAGACCTTCATTCGTCAGCGCTCAACCCGCCGCTGGTGGATGCACCAGTTCCTCTTCTGGGGGTGCCTGCTGGCCGCGGCCATCACCTTCCCTCTGGTCTTCGGATGGATCCACTTCGGCACCCTGCCCGACGATCCGCTGACCTACGTGACCTACGTGTTCGGCTTCCCGACCGCATCCTTCCCGGTCAGGACGGTCTTCGCGTGGCTGCTCTTCCATGGTCTCGACATCGCCGCGTTGCTTGTCCTCGCCGGAATCGCGTTGTCTCTCGGCCGCCGCATGCGCGACAACAGCGCCATGACCGTGCAGTCCTTCGGCATGGACTTCTTTCCCCTGATCCTCCTCTTCGCCATCTCCGTCACCGGCCTCGCCCTGACCGCATCCACCATGTTCCTGCGCGGCCAGTTCTACGGCTTCCTTTCGATCCTCCACGCCATCACCGTGATCGCGGCGCTCCTCTATCTGCCTTTCGGCAAGTTCTTCCACATGTTCCAGCGCCCGGCGCAACTCGGCGTGAAGCTGTACCAGGACGCGGGTGACGAAGGACCGGGAGCGAACTGCGCGTCGTGCGGGGAACGTTTCGCCTCGCGCATGCACATCGACGACCTCAACACCGCGCTGCCCGAACTTGGTTTCAACTACGAGATGACCGGTCCGGCGCGCACCTGGCAGGAGATCTGTCCTCCGTGCAAGAGGAAGACGATCGCCCGCGCCCAGATGCGCCTGAAGGAGGAGAGCCTTGGCTAAGGCCCCACTGCACCCCGAGTCGCTGGTCGAGCGCTACGGGCCGAATCCGAACTACACGCCCTCGGGCGGCTGGCAGAAGGGCTCGGAAGCGCCTCCCGACCACCTGGTCAAGACTCACTGCTGCTTCTGCGGCCAGCAGTGCGGCATCCAGTTGAAGGTGCGCGACAACCGCGTGGTGGGCTTCGAGCCCTGGGACGAATTCCCGTTCAACCAGGGGAAGCTCTGTCCCAAGGGCGTCAAGCGCTACATGCAGAACGAGCATCCCGACCGGCTGCTCGGCCCGCTGATGCGCGCGTCGAACGGGGACTTCCGCGCCGCTCCGTGGGACGAGGCGCTCGACTTCACCGCGAAGAGTCTCCGCGCGATCCAGGAGAAACACGGCAAGGACGCGGTCGCGATCTACGGCGGGGCTTCGCTCACCAGCGAAAAGAGCTATCTCCTCGGCAAGTTCGCTCGAGTGGCGCTGGGAACGCGGCACATCGACTACAACGGCCGCCTCTGCATGGTCTCCGCGGGCACCGCTTACAAGATGGCGTTCGGCGTCGACCGGTCGCCCAACCCCTGGAGCGACATCCCGAAGGCGCAGGTGGTCCTCGTGACCGGCGCCAACGTCGCGGAGTGCGCGCCCATCACCACCGACTACCTCTGGCGGATGCGGGACAACGGGGGAAAACTGATCGTGATCGATCCGCGCATGACCCCGATCACGCGCAACGCCGACATGTACCTGCCGGTGCGGCCGGGCACGGACGTGGCCCTGATGATGGGTCTGCTCCACGTGGTCATTCGCGACGGCCTGACCAGACCGCAGTTCATCGCCGATCACACGGTGGGGTTCGCCGAAGTGGAAGCCTCGGTCCGCGAGTGGAATCCGCGCCAGACCGCGGAGTTGACCGGCGTGCCGCCTGAAGTCATCGAGAAGGCGGCGCGACTCTTTGGCGGCGCGGAGCGGGCCATCGCTCTCCACGCCCGCGGCATCGAACATCAATCGAAGGGTGTCGAGAACGTCCTGTCCCTCATCAACCTCTGCCTCGCCACCGGCAACATCGCCCGCGAGGGTGCTGGTTGCATGATGATCACCGGCCAGGGCAACGGCCAGGGTGGGCGCGAGCACGGCCAGAAGTGCGATCAGCTTCCCGGCCAGCGGTCGATCTCCGATCCGGCCGCGCGTGAACACGTGGCGAAGGTCTGGGGCATCACGCCGGAGGAGATGCCTCAAGCGGGCCTTTCGGCCATGGAGATCATGGAGGCGATCCACCGCGGCGAGATCAAGGGACTCCTCTCCATCTGCTTCAATCCGCTGGTCTCGTTGCCCGACTCGACCTACATCCGCGAGGCCCTCGAGAAGCTCGAGTTCTTCGGCGTGGTCGACTTCTTCCTCTCCGAGACCGCGCACCATGCCGACGTGGTGCTCGCGGGCAGCCTGCAGGAGGAAGAGGAAGGCATCACCTGCACCGCCGAGGGCCGTGTCGTTCACATCCAGCAGGCGGTGACGCCGCCCGAAGGCGCGCGCAACGACTGGGCCATCTACTGCGACCTCGCGAAACGCCTGGGCAAGGAGAAGTTCTTCCCCTACAAGGCCCCGCGCGAGATCTTCGATGAGCTGCGCGAGGCGTCGCGCGGAGGTCCCGCCGACTACTACGGCATCACGTACGAGAAGATCGACCGCAACCTGGGCGTCTTCTGGCCCTGTCCGACCGAGGACCATCCGGGCACGCCGCGTCTCTTCGAGGGTGGGCAGTTTTTCCACAAGGACGGCAAGGCGAAGTTCATTGTGGCCGAGTACCGCGCGAGCGGAGATCCAGTGACGGAGGAACACCCGATCTACCTCACCACCGGCCGCGTGGTGTCTCACTACCTCTCGGGTACCCAGACGCGACGCATCGGCGCCCTCGTCGATCAGTATCCCGAGCCGCGGCTTGAAATCCATCCCCGGCTCGCCGAGGCCCATGGCATCGCGAACGAGGACTGGGTCAAGGTCACGACGAAGCGCCATCAGATGACCATCCAGGCCCTGGTGGTGAAGACGATCCGGCCCGACACGGTATTCATCCCCTATCACTGGGCGGGCCTCAAGAGCGCCAACCAGTTGACCCATCGAACCCTCGATCCCCGCAGCAAGATTCCGGAGTTCAAGGTGTCCGCGTGTCGGATCGAGAAGACGGTGGCCCCGCCCGGCTGGTCGAAGACCGCGAAGACGCCCGGACGATCGCAGCACGCTCCGAAGCGCGAACTGAGGGTGATCCAATAGTGTTCGGCCGCCAGTTCTTCATCGACCCCTCGCGCTGCATCGGCTGCGAGAGTTGCGTCAACGCCTGCGCCGAGTGCGACAACCACCGGGGCGAGTCGATGATCCACCTCGACTTCATTGATCGCCGGCAGACCACGGCCACCGTGCCCTTCGTCTGCATGCATTGCGACGATCCGACCTGCGCCCAGGTCTGCCCGGCCGACGCGATCAAGAAGACGGACGACGGCATCGTCCAGTCGTCGCTGAAACCGCGCTGCATCGCCTGCTCGAACTGCGTCCTCGCCTGTCCCTTCGGCATACCCAAGGTCATGGTGCGCCAGGAACAGATGATGAAGTGCGACATGTGCTACGACCGCACTTCGGTGGGGAAGAAGCCCATGTGCGCGACGGTGTGTCCGTCGCAAGCGCTCTCCTACGTCTCCCTCGAGGAGATCACCCGCGGACGGCGCGAGAAGCCGACGAACGTCTTCTACTTCGGCAAGCAGAGAGTCACCACGAAGGTCTACATGATGGTTCCGGGCACGGTAGATGCGATGAGCGTCGACGTGGTCGACTACATCTGGGAGGACAAGGCATGAAGCTGTGGCGCGACGAGTTCTCGATCGAGACCGCCCACGAACGTTATGTCGCCCGGCGGCAGTTCGGGAAGTTCCTTGTCCTCACGAGCTTCGGCATGTTCGTGGGCAACTTGTGGATCCTCGCGCGCTCGTATTTCCGGAAAGACGAGGTCTTTCCCCGCACCCTGGTCGCGCGCACGACCGACATCCCGAAGGGTGGCGTGAAGCTCTTCCAGTACCCGGGAGCGCAGGACCCCTGCATCCTCTTCCACACCCAGTCGGATCGGTACGTCGCTTATTCGCAGAAGTGCACGCACCTCTCCTGCGCGGTCATCCCCGCGGCCGACGGCAAGCGGATCGAATGCCCCTGCCACCACGGCTTCTTCTCGATCGAGGATGGCCGGGTTCTTCAGGGTCCGCCACCTCGCCCCCTGCCCCGGATCCTGCTCGAACAGCAGGGGGATGAACTCTGGGCCTTCGGAGTGGATCTCGGCAACAATCAGGCGACGGATTCGGGAGTCCGGGGATGAGCGAACCGCGCCAGACCGCCCGTGGCCTCACGGCCCTGGACGGTGCCATCTCACTGATCGCGATCCTCCTGATCGTTCAGATGTGGCTTCTCACCGCGACGCTGGAGGCGTTTCTGGCCGGCCACCGCGAGGCGGCGATTCCCGGAGCGGTTCTCTCGGGCCTGTTGTTCGCCGCGTGCTTCGGCCTGTATCGCTTCATCGAGGGAATCGACCGCGCGTCGGGCGAATCGACCTTGACTAAACCAACATGATTCAGTCCCGCCTCATCGAAAGGCCGCGAGGGTGAGCCGTCCTCGCTGGTCTTGAGGTGACCAAGGCCCGACCAGCGAATCTGAAGAGAGATCAGAACTTCCGTCCATCGTCAGTCGACTGCTCCTTCGCGCGCAGGGCGCAAGCGAGTGCACGCGCCGCGCCGGGATCAGGAGTACATTTGCCCACCATCCGGGCGGGCGCCGAAGAGGACCATGAAACCCGAAGACCTTCTGCTGGCCGACGTGCTCGACTTCCAGCCGGGCCAGGGGATCATCCGCCTCCACGAGCAGCGGGTGGTGATCCTGAGCGCCACCGCGATGGGCCTTCTCCGAAGGGAGTTGATCGAAGCGCTGGGGATCGACACCGCGCGCCGTCTGCTTCTCCGCTTCGGATTCGCCGACGGGTATCACGACGCGGTGAACCTGCGGGACCAGTCCTCCTGGGCAGATCCGGTCGAGGGGCTCCGGGCGGGCGCGGTCCTCCATACCCTCGAGGGCATTGTCCGGGTGGTGCCGCTCCGCATGGAATACGACGCTGCCACGGGGCGGTTCGATTCCGAGATGGAATGGCACGATTCGTACGAGGCTGAGCAGCATGTCCATCATTTCGGAAAGAGCGCGAGCCCGGTCTGCTGGACGTTGATCGGCTATGCGAGCGGCTACGCCAGCGCGTGCCTGGGTCAGGAGGTCTACTACGCGGAGAGCGACTGTCTGGGCCAGGGACAGCCTCACTGTTCCCTGATCGGAAAGGAAGCGGCGCGCTGGGAGGAGAGGCTCAAGGCCTTGCGCCTGGACTTTCAGGGCGCCGATCTTGGCCAGGAGGTCGAGCGTGCGCGCGGCGAAGTTCACCGTCGTCTGCAAGAACTCGCGCGACGCGAGCGACGCCTGGCGCATCGCGAGCGCGAACTCGATGCTCTGCGCGGGCGGGTGGCGCGAGCCGCAGCCTCGAAGCAGTTCGTGGTCCTAAGCGACGCGATGCGCGAGGTCCTCGAGATGGCGGTCAGGGTCGCCCCCCTCGACACCACGGTCCTCGTCTACGGCGAGAGCGGCACGGGGAAGGAGTTCATCGTCCGCATGATCCACGACCAGAGCGAGCGGGCCGCTCAGCCGTTCGTCTCCGTGAACTGCGCCGCCTTGCCGGAGACCCTGTTGGAGTCGGAGCTCTTCGGCCATGTGCGCGGCGCGTTCACGGGGGCGGTGCGGGACAAGACGGGCCTGTTCGAACTCGCCACCGCGGGAACGCTGTTTCTCGACGAGGTCGGCGAGATGGCGCCCACGATTCAGGCCAAGCTGCTGCGCGCCCTGCAGGAAGGCGAAATCCGGAAGGTGGGCGGAGAGCGGAGCGTTCGGGTCAATCCGCGGGTGATCGCCGCGACCAACCGGGACCTGCGAACCGCGGTGGCGGCGGGGCACTTCCGCGAAGACCTGTACTTCCGCCTGGGCGCTTTCGTGATCACGGTTCCCCCGCTGCGCGACCGTCGGGAAACGATTCCGACCCTGGTCCATCAGTTCCTCCGCGCGGCCGCCAAACAGATGAGGAAGCCCGCGCCCGGAATCTCGGCCGAGGCGATGACCCTCCTCATGAACTATCGCTGGCCAGGGAACGTCCGGGAACTGGAGCACGCGATCCAGCGCGCGGTGATCCTGGCGCACGGTCCCACGGTTACCTTGCGAGAGCTTCCGCCGGAGGTCAGATCGGGCGCGCCGGAGGCGGCCGGCTCGTCAAGCCTCGACCTCGAAGAGAACGAACGCGCTTCCATTCGCCGCGCGCTTGAACGTTTTGGGGGAAACCGCAAGCTGGCGGCGAAGGCCCTCAACATCAGCACCGTCACGCTCTGGCGCCGGATCAAACAGTACAAGCTAGATACCAAAGCCCGAGATTGACGTTTCAGACTGAAATCGCGCATTTCACCTTGTAGCTTTCACGGCGGGGCAGAAGTCGATACTCTTTCCGCAGTTCTCGCTCCAAGGCTCTGATTTGGAGTGATTTGAGCGTGCCGGCGCACTCCGTGCCCGTCCTGGCGTGCTCCTTGCCCTTCTACTCGACCGGACCGCGTCCATTCGACGTCCGTGAATGACCGTCGAGCGATGTCCAAGCAGCAAGGAGCGAACGCATGCAGATAGCAATCCACGCCGTGAACCTCAGCCTGACCGCGCAGGTTCGCGCCTACGTCGAGTACAGGATGTTCTCGGCGACCAGCAGGTTCGGCCCGGCAAGCCCGCTCCTGAGGATCACGCTCGACGAGCGTGAGGTGATCCGGACGGGGGCCAGGTATCGCTGCTCCGCAGTTCTTGATCTGACGCCGGTCGGTCAGATCCGGGTCAGCGCTGCGAGCGACCGTTTGTACGCGGCCATAGACGAAGCCGCCGAGCTGCTTTCACGCGCCGGCGACCATCACCTTTCGACCAGACGCCGAGAGAGTGGCGCGGTCGCGATCCCGCTCGGACCTGTCAGTCAGGCCGAGGGTCCGCCTGCGGCCGCCCAACACCACCCAGCGCCGGCTCAGCCACAAGGCTGAGCTTCACTCCTAAGGAGCAACTCATGCAGCAGCAGCAGGCAATTCGGGTCACGGATCTCGACTCACGGCGGCTTCAGGGCCTCATCAGGGGATCCCAGGTCGTCGACACTCTCGACGCCAGCAGTGTCGATGGACTGGAACGACACCTCGACGAGGCCGTGGTGACGCCCGCATCTCACATCGGGCCGGATGTGGTGACCATGAGTTCGGAGGTTCAGGTCACCGATCTCGACAGCGGGGAAACGTTCGCCTTCCACCTCGTCTTCCCGCACCTCGCCGACGCCTCGGCGGGGAAGGTCTCGGTGTTGGCGCCCCTGGGCATGGCCGTGCTCGGCCGCAGTGTCGGCGAGCTGGTTTCCTGGCAGGTCCCCGCCGGGGTTCGGCGGCTGCGCGTGGACAACGTCTTGTACCAACCCGAGAGAGAGGGGCGAGACATCGCTTGAGCGGCTCGGCGCAAGAGCCCGAAGAGAGAGAGAGAGAGAGAAGAAGATGACGCTCAGAGTGAAACACGTGATGGCGGAAGGGGTGACGGTGTCACCGAGTGATGGCCTCTACGTTGCGGACAGACTCATGAGCCAGAATGACCGCCGGCCTTTGCCGGTGGTCAAAGGGGCGGTGCTCGTGGGCATCCTGACCCACGGCGACATCCTTCGCGCTCCCGGCCGACTCGCTCCAAGACGGGCGGCCGCCGAGGATGCGGGGGCCGCGCTCAGAGGGCTGCGTGTTCAGGAGGCCATGACGAGAGCGGTGATTACGATAGGGCCGGAGGCCTCCGTCAACGAGGCGGTTGAGCAGCTTCTCCGGCACCGGGTCCAGTGCCTGCCCGTGATTCAGGAGGGTCGGCTGGTCGGGCTCTTCACTGAATCGGGCCTCCTCCGAGCCATCGCCTGGCCTCGGGAAGGGGCCTCGGATCCGGGAGCGGGTATCTCCCCCGCGCCGGTGCACGCGGGACCCAGCCACCTCTGGCTGGAGGCTTAGCTCATGCTCCGCGAGAACACCGCGACGGTATCCGAGGTCAACGAAAGCATGGGACGGTTGCCGGTGGCCGAGGTGACAGACCTCGCGCGCCTGAAAGACGTGCTGGCAGAGGATGCCGGGACCGCTCTCGGCCTCGCCTTGCGGGAGGTTTGTGGCGGCATTGAGGTACGCGTATCGGCAGCGACCGCGGTCCTGCGGCTGTTCGTCGACGGTGCCGACCTTCTGCACCCTCCTTACATCCGACATGTCGTGCGCACCGAAATCGCACGCTTCCGGTCCGCTTTGGGCCGCTCGTCCAGTTCTTTGCGAAAGGAGTAAGTTCAATGCTCATCAACCTGCGCACACAGGATTTCGACATGGTGGGGACCATCCAGCGACATCTGGAGCGGAGAGTCCGAGCGGCTCTCGGGCCCTCTGCCACCCACGTGGACTCGGTGACCTTGGGGTTCTCCGATGTCAATGGCCCGCGTGGCGGAGATGACCTGCGGTGCGCTATCACCGTCGACTTGATCCCGCGCGGCACGGTGCGCGCGGAGGCGACGAGCTCCGATCTCATTTCTGCCCTCGGCCGCGCCCTCGCCCGGGCCCGCCGATCCGTCAACCGGGACGAGCAACACGGACGACGCAGGCGGGCCAGGCCCGAGTGACCCGTCGGCGCGGCCCGGCCTTGCCCGGGGCACGGCGGCGCAGAAAATGAACCAGGAGGCGCCATCATGACCAAGAGCGGCCCGAACGAATCTCTATGAGATGAGGTGACGCCTGGCGAGTAACCGGCCACAGCCGGGGAGCAAGAGCCAGAATCGTCTTTTCGCGGGCCGGTGCGCACAATTTTCTCTCCGACATGACGGCGGTCATGACGGAACGCCCCAAGGCTGATCACAATTGCATCCGCATGATGCAAATGGCTCGTTTCGCAGGTCTTGAGTCGGTGTCAGCCTCACTCGGTCATCGATTCCCGATGGCCTTTGGCTTGGGGAGACCGGGTTTCCTATGAAGCCTCTCAAGGTTCGGCTGCCAGATCTCGAGCACTGGAAGGGCCAGGTCAAGTGCCAGTCCGGGTGTCCGGTGGGCACGGACGCGGGCCGTTACGTGCAGCTCATCGCCGAGGGCCGCGACCAGGAGGCCTATCTCACCGCGCGCGCGCCGAATCCCTTCGCGTCGGTCTGCGGCCGGGTCTGCGCCGCCCCCTGCGAGGACGCGTGCCGCCGCGGGACCATCGACGCTCCTATCGCCATCCGTTCGCTGAAGCGCTACGTTACCGAGCGCTACGGGGCCGAGTCGATGCGCCCCGACACCCAGGATCTGCTGCGCAGCACCCTCATCGGGGAGGGGAACCGATTCCCCGGCCACCTGCCCACGGGTCCGGTGAGCGGAGCGGGCGAAGCGGCCAAGGGTCGCAAGGTCGCGGTGATCGGCGCCGGCCCCGCGGGCCTCGCCGCCGCCCATGACCTCGCCCTCCTCGGCTACAACGTCACTGTTCTCGAGGCTTCCGAAGAACCGGGCGGCATGATGCGCTTCGGCATCCCCGAATACCGTCTGCCTCGCACCCTCATCCGGCAGGAAATCGACAAGATCCTCGCGCTGGGCGTCACCCTCCGGACCAAGGAGCCCCTGACCCCGGCCTTCGGCCTCAAGGAGCTTCGCGCTCAGGGGTTCGAGGCCTTCTTCCTCTCCGTGGGCGTGTCCCGCGGGCGTGAACTCTCCGCCCCGGGCGTGGAGCTCGACGGCGTGGTGAAGGCGGTCGACTATCTCCTGAACGTCAATCGCGGCTACCGGCTCCCCCTCGGACGCAAGGTGGTGGTCATCGGCGGCGGCTTCGTCGCCTTCGACGCCGCGCGCACCGCCCTTCGCCTCGGCCGCGAGACCGCCGAGGAGGAACTCGACACCCTGGTTTCCGAATCGGACGCCCGGGCCAAGGAAGCGATCGACTCGGCGCGCGCGGCCCTGCGCGGCGGCGCCGCGGAAGTGACCATCGTTTCTCTCGAGCGTTTCGAGGAGATGCCGGTCCTTCGCACCACCCAGGGTCACGAGGAATTCGAAGAGACCAAGCACGAGGGTGTCGCCTTCCTGCCCGGGCGCGGACCGAAGCGCTTCCTCGGCGAGTCGCGCCTGCAGGCCATCGAACTTCGAGCGGTCCGCTCCGTCTTCGACGAGCACGGCCGCTTCGCCCCCGTCTACAACGACGACGACGTCCTCACCATCGAAGCCGACTCCTGCATTCTCGCCATCGGCCAGCAGACCGATCTCGCCTTCCTCAAGCCGGAGGACGGAGTCGAGGTCCTGCGCAGCGGGTCGGTGAAAATCGACGCCACCACTCTCGCCACCACCGCGCCCGGAGTGTTCGCCGGCGGCGACGTGGCCTTCGGTCCGCGGAACCTCATCGAGGCGGTGGCGAACGGGAAGCGCGCGGCGCGCTCGATCCACGAGCACTTCTCGCACGAGGGCGCGCGCATCGAGCGCACTCTCGCCATCGAGGTCCTGCCCACCGAGCAGTACCGGATGAGCGCGGGTTTCGAAATCCTCGACCGCAAGGCTGCCCCCACCCTGGACCTCGGTCGGCGCACCGGGATCGCGGAAGTCGAAACCGGATACGACCCGAAGGAAGCGCGGACCCAGGCGGCCCGGTGCCTCGTGTGCCACGTGCAGACCATCTACGACCCGGAGAAGTGCATTCTCTGTTCGCGCTGCGTCGACGTGTGCCCCGAGTTCTGTCTCTCCATCGTCCCGATCGAGCAGTTGGAGCTTCCCGAGGGAGCCCGCGAGGAGCTCATGGAGCGCGCCCAGGCGAACGGCCTGCCGCTTTCCGCCATGGTGAAGGACGACGACCGCTGCATCCGCTGCGGCCTGTGCGCCATCCGGTGTCCCACCGACGCGATGACCATGGAGAAATTTCAGATCACCGAGCGATACGCGCCCGCTTCGGTCGAGGAGCAAAGGAGCTGAGGATGGCCGAACGTAACGATCGTCGTGACTTCATGATGAAGGCGGGCCTCGGGGCGGGAGTCTGCGGCCTCGGGCTGCAGGCCGCGGCCTCGTTGAGGTCCCTGGTTCCGAACGTCTCTTACGACGCTCCCACCACGGTGAAGCTCGGGCTGCCCGGCGACTTTCCCGACGGGCTCAAGTTCCTGCCCGACCAGCGCCTGTTCGTCTTCCGCGAGGGCAAGACGTTCCACGCCATCTCCGCGGTCTGCACCCACCTTGGTTGCACGGTTCGAGCCGAGGCGATGTCCCAGCCGGAAGTGAAGGAACTGGACGGCGTGAAAACGCGGTTGACCCATCGCTTCATGTGCCCCTGCCACGGCTCCCGCTACGAAGGCGACGGCAAGGCGGTCTCCGGACCCGCCCCCCGCGCCCTCGCCTGGTACCACCTGTCCATTTCCGTCGACGACGGTTCCCTCGTGGTCGATCTCGCCCAGGAAGTGGCGCGCGACTTCCGACTCACTCTCGCCTGAGGATCTGACCGATGGCCTTCCCCTTCCTCTCCTTCCTCAAGCGGTCCAATGGGCCCGAGGCTCCGGGCGTTCACCCCCAGCCCTTCTGGAGCTTCCGACCGCGCTCCGACCGCGAGTCCGGAGACGCCATCGTCTCCAACTTCGCGCTCCACATGTTCCCGGCCAAGGTCTCCCGCGCCTCCCTCGCGTGGAAGTACTCGTTCTGGCTCGGCACCGGCTCGGCGGCCCTCTTCCTCCTGCTGATCCTCTCGGGCGCGCCCCTCCTCTTCCTGTACGTGCCCTCGGTCGAGCGCGCGTACGCGTCGATCAAGGACATCGAATACGTGGTGACCTTCGGTTCGTGGCTGCGCTCCGTCCACCGCGTGGGCGCCCACGCCATGGTGGTGGTGGTGGCCCTCCATCTGGTGCGCGTCTTCCTGACCGGTGCTTACAAGAACGGGGTCGGGCAGGGTCAGAAGCGCGAGTGGAACTGGGTGATCGGCGTATTCCTGCTTCTCCTCACCCTCCTCCTGTCCTTCACCGGCTACCTGCTGCCCTGGGATCAGCTCGCGTTCTGGGCGGTCACCGTGGGCACGAACATCGCGGCGTCCATTCCTTTCATCGGACCCCAGGTGCGCGAGCTGCTCATCGGAGGCCGCGCCATCGATCAGCCCACCCTGATCCGGTTCTACGTCCTGCACATCGTGGTTCTCCCCATGGCGGTGGGCGCCCTGTTCGCGTATCACATGTGGCGGATCCGCAAGGACGGCGGTCTCGCGGTGGTGGACCAGGAAGCGAGGGCCAACGAGCAGCAGGAAGCCCCGGCCGTCTCCACCAAGACCTACACCCTGCTCGGGATCGCCCGCGGGACCTCGCCGGTGATCAAGGCCACCGCTCTGAGCCGGCTCGACACCATGGTGAACGCGGTTCCCGACCTGATCCGCCGCGCCAATCTCGTGACCCTCGCGACCATCGCCATCCTCTCGATCCTGGCCACCTTCGTCCGCTCGCCTCTCGAGGAGCCCGCGAACCCGCTGGTGACACCCAACCCGGCCAAGGCGCCGTGGTACTTCCTCTGGCTGCAGGAGATCGTGACCGACACCACGGTCAAGATCGGCTCCTTCACCATCAACGGCGCCTTCGTGGGCGG
>DAORUA010000061.1:0-14008 GCA_035432945.1 Vicinamibacteria bacterium
CAAGGGCGTCGATGTCGAGTTGCCCAAGGCGGCGAACACCAAAGAGCGCAAGGACGAGCAGGACAACATCACCATCGGGTTCACCCGGAACTTCACCGTCTTCTTCAAGGGTCGGAAGCTTGATGGAGGCATCCCGGAACTCAAGGAACTCCTGGTGAAGGCGCTCGAGGAGAAGGGGGACACCGACAAGGTGGCCTTCCTGAAGGCGGACGTGAAGATCGAGTACGGCGAAGTGATGAAGGTGATGGATGCCTGTCGCGAGGCCGGCATCGAAGAGATCGCGCTCATTTCCGAACCCAAGGTGGAGGGCTAAGACAATGGCGGAAGCGAAAAAGAAGAAGCACGAGGACATCCACTACGCCGAGGGGCCGAAGTCCGTCTCGGACATCAACATCACGCCTCTCATCGACGTCATGCTGGTGCTGCTCATCATCTTCATGCTGGTGACGCCGACCGCCCAGAAGGGTGTCGACATCGCCCTTCCCCAGGACAACAAGAACCAGCCGCAGCCCCTCACCAAGCCTGACGTCATTGTCCTGGAGGTCAGCGAGTCGGGCGCCATTTCCGTCAACAAGCTGCCCATGGCCAGCCTGGAAGAGCTGGACCAGAAGTTGAAGGATGTGTTCCAGACCCGCAACGACAAGACCCTGTTCGTGCGGGGCGACTCGAAGTCGCTCTATGGCAAGGTCGTCGAGGCGATGGATATCGCCCGGGGCGCCGGGGTCGAGCGCGTGGGAATCATCTCCGACACCGCCGCCGCCGCGACCCAGCCTCAGTAGGGATGGCTCCCCCAAAGGGGAGCAGAAGAAGAAAAGCCCGCCATCGTCCGGCGGGCTTTTTCTTTGGGCGGGGCTCCGACCTCTACCCTTGCGGGCGCGAGTCTAGGCGGTGGCGACCGCGTGTTCGAAGCCGGACAGGTGCGGTGTCGCGGTCTCGATCGTCCATGCCGCGTGATCGCGCAAGAGCGCACGAACGAGCTCGGCGTGGAGGGCATGCCCGGCACATTCCGCCACCACCCGGCCGCGGATGCGGAAGCCGAGCAGGGCGAGATCGCCGACGACGTCGAGGGCCTTGTGCCGCACGAACTCGTCCTTCATGCGGGGATTGGAGAGGAATCCGTTGTCCCCGATCACGACCGCGCTCTCGAGCGAGCCTCCAAGGGCCAGGCCGCGCGCGCGCATGGCTTCCACGTCCTTGAGGAAGCAGAAGGTCCGGGCGGTCGAAAGCTCGTTGCGGAAAGTCTCTTCCGTGACGTCGAGGGCCACGCGCTGCCGTCCCACGAGACTGTGGTTGAAATCGATCGAGTAGTCGACCTCGAACGCATCGGAGGGCTCAACCAGAACGAACCGGTCGCCCTTCGGCGAGGCCACCCGAACCGAGCGACGCACCACCAGCGTGCTCTGGAACGCCGCCAGGTTCTTGATGCCGGCATCGTCGATGAGATGCAGGAACATCCGCGAGGAGCCATCGAAGACCGGCACCTCGGGACCGTTGATCTCGACCCGGACATTGTCGACGCCCGTGGCGTAGAGGGCGGCGAGGAGGTGTTCGACGGTCAGGACCTGCGCTCCATCCCGCTTCAGGGACATCGCGAGTTCCTGCTGGGCCACCCATTCGACCCGCGCCGGAACCTCGCGGTTCTCGAGGTCTGTCCGGACGAACACGATACCGGTGTTGGCAACCGCGGGCAGAAGGCGGAGCGAAACCAGCTTGCCGGAATGGAGTCCGACGCCCAGGGTCTCGACAGTTCGTTGAAGGGTGCGTTGGCGCACAGGTACCTCTGGCTCTGCAATTGCTGTACCCTGGTCGTCGTATCCGGGTCTGTTTTAATAAAGTCACTTATATCAATGGATTAACAGGGTTGTTGCTGCGGGTGGTGGTGTGGCAGGGCGACCACTGCGCGGCCCTGGTCAGTGTCTCTCCCGCCACGGGCCGGTTCTGGGAGACACAGCATGAAAATCGCTCGCCATGTGGTACATTCATCGGTCCCGCCCGATCATTAGTCGTGCCGCAGAACCTGCGGTTTTTCCATAGTTTCCAAGCCACCCCAAAGTTCAGAAAGAGATCGCAAAGCCATGTCGAAGAAGCCGCTCGCGGACGACCGCCGGAGAGAACTCGCCACCGAAGCCTTTGCAAAACTTGTTCGCGCCGCCTTCAAGGGCGAAACCGACAAGGCGAAGGAAGCGTTGGCCTCGATCGAGTCTCAGTTTTCGGACGAGATCGACATTCTGGACCGGGCCCGCCGTTTTGGCGCGATGAGCCTCACCCGGGACAACACCCGCACCGGACGGCCAAAAAATGCTGCCGAACGGCTGCTCGCGGGGGTCATCGCCTTGAACGCCGGTGATCTCGACGCGGCCGAGAGGGATGTCGAGGCGGTCCTCGCCGAAGAGCCGAAGAACGCGGACGCGCACTACGCTCTCGCCATCGTGCGGGCGCGCCGCGAGAAGGTCGATGAGGCTCTCGCCTCTCTCAAGACCGCGTTCTCCTTGTCGGCCGAGCGCCGCGCGCAGGCCCCGCTCGACAGCGAGTTCGCGGCCCTTCTCGGCAACCCCGCCTTCGAAGCACTCACCGCGGCCTAGGTTCTCCCCTCGGTGTCCCGCTGACCTGGTCGCCCGTCGCCCGAGAATCGGTCATGGCATCTGCGCTTCGGGCGGTCGTGCTTGCCGCCGGAAAAGGCACGCGGATGAACTCCGCGCGGCCGAAGGTCCTTCACGAGGCGGCGGGCCGCCCCATCCTGCATTATGTCCTCGACCTGTGCGAGGAGCTCGGCGCGGAGACCGTGGTCGTGGTCGGTCACCAGGCCGCGGCGGTTCGGGAGGCGTGCTCCTCCTGGCCGCGCCTGGGCTTCGCCACCCAGGAACCACAGCTTGGAACCGGTCATGCTGTCCAGGTCGCGCTGGGAGCGCTTCCGGCCGATGGGGCGCTCCCCGTGCTCGTTCTGGCCGGCGACGTTCCCCTGCTCCGGGCCGGGACGCTCCGGGCCCTTTGCGCGCTGCGCGAGGACACCGGCGCGGCCGCGGCTCTCGTTTCCTTCAGGACCTCGACCCCGGGGGCGTACGGCCGGGTTCTGAGGGACGGAGCGGGGCGCGTCTCGGGAATCATCGAGGCGAAGGACGCAAGCGCGGAGCAACTCCGGGTCGACGAGGTCAACGCAAGCCTGTATGTGTTCGACGGGGAGAAGCTTGGCGCGACGATTCGGCATCTCCGCCCGAACAACGCCCAGGGCGAGTTCTATCTCACCGACGTCATCGGCCTGATGGTCGCGAAGGGCGAGCGCGTCGAGGCCCTGCTCATGAGCGATCCCACCGAAGCGACGGGGGTCAACACCGCCGGCGAGCTTTCGGGGGTCGAAGGGGAGCTCTACGCGCGGCGGACCATGGCCCTGGTCGGCGCGGGTGTTTCCATTGAGCGGCCGGATACGGTTCTCGTCGGCCCGGCGGTGCGCGTTGCGTCGGGGGCCCGGATTCGCGCGTTCACGATTCTCGAGGGTGTGACTCGGGTCGAGGCCGGCGCTTCGGTGGGTCCGTTCTGCCGGATCGAGGACTCGGAGATCGGCGCGAATGCGACGATCCTCGACTCATGTCTGGTCCGAAGCTCGCGGATCGAGGCCGGCGCCTCCGTGGGTCCGTTCGCGCATATCCGGCCGGACTCCGTGGTGGGAGAAAACGCCAAGGTCGGGAACTTCGTGGAATTGAAGAAGACCCATCTCGGCGCGGGCTCCAAGGCCCCGCACCTCTCCTATCTCGGCGATGCCACGATCGGCACGAAAGCCAACATCGGGGCGGGCACCATCACCTGCAACTACGATGGCGTGGTGAAGAGCCCCACCGCGATCGAAGATGGCGCCTTCGTGGGCAGCAACTCCATTCTCGTGGCCCCGGTGCGGATCGGCCGCGGCGCCTACATCGCCGCGGGGAGCGTGATCACCAAGGACGTTCCCGCGGAGGCCCTGGGGCTCGGGCGGGCCCGCCAGGAAAACAAGCCCGGTTGGGCCAGCCGCCGTCCAAAGAAGCACTGAAGGGAACGACGGCAACCATGTGCGGCATTGTCGGTTACGTCGGTCCGGGCAACGCGACCCCAATCCTGGTCGAGGGTCTCCGGCGGCTCGAGTATCGGGGCTACGATTCCGCGGGGGTTGCCGTCATCGCCAACGACCGCATCGAGCGAAGACGCGCCCCGGGGAAGCTGCGCAATCTCGAGGCCGTGCTCGAGGCCTCGCCGGTCAAAGGGTCGATCGGGGTGGGGCACACCCGGTGGGCGACCCACGGCCGGCCGAGTGAAGAGAACGCTCATCCCCACTCCGACGCCTCGGGTCGACTGGTGGTCGTGCACAACGGGATCATCGAGAACTACCTGGAACTCAAGGAGCGGCTGTCCGCTTCGGGAGTCGTCTTTCAAACCGAAACCGATACCGAGGTCGTGGCCCACCTGGTCGCGTCCTACTACGACGGTTCGCTGGAACGGGCGACCGCCCGCGCCGTCTCTGATCTGCGCGGGATCTACTCCCTGGTCCTGATGCACGCGGACGAGCCCGATCGCCTGGTGGCCACGAGGCTGGGACCGCCCCTCGTCATCGGAATCGGCGACGGCGCGCACTTCTTCGCCTCCGATGTTCAGGCCCTTCTCGCCCACACGCGCCGGTTCGTGTTCGTCCCCGAAAGAACCCTGGCCGTGATCCAGGCGGACAGCCTGCGCATCGTCGACGCCCAGGGCAAGCCCGAGCCGTTCAAGGAAGAGACGATCTCGTGGGACCCGGTGCAGGCAGAGAAGGGCGGCTACCGTCACTTCATGCTCAAGGAGATCCACGAGCAGCCCCGCGCGGTCCGTGACACCCTGCTCGGACGCATGAGTTTCGACACCGGCGACGTCCACCTCGACGAGATGGGGGCCACAGCGCTCGGGGTGATCGAGAAGGCCGAGCGCGTTCAGTTCCTCGCCTGCGGCACCAGCTGGCACGCGGGGTTGATCGGACAGTTCTTCATGGAACAACTCGCGGGCGTCCCCGCGAGCACCGATTACGCGAGCGAGTTCCGGTATCGCGATCCCGTGGTTTCGAAGGGAACCCTGGTGGTCGCCATCTCCCAGAGCGGCGAGACCGCGGACACCCTCGCGGCCATGCGCGAGGCGCGGTCTCGCGGAGCCTCGATTCTCGCCATCACCAACGTGGCGGGTTCTCAGGTCACGAGGGAAGCGGATGGCGCCCTCCTGACTCACGCCGGGCCCGAGATCGGCGTGGCCTCGACCAAGGCTTTCACCGCCCAGGTCGCGGCCATTGCCCTGCTCGCCATCTTCCTGGGCCGGCGGAAGGGCGCCCTGTCGGCCGCCGCGGGCCGGAATCTCCTGGCGTCCCTCGCCCGGGTCCCGCAGCTCATGGATCACGCGCTCTCCTGCGCGGGCCTGGTGGAGGAGATGTCGCGCGGCCTGTTCAAGGCCACCGACTTCCTGTTCCTGGGCCGGGGGGTTCAGTATCCCATCGCGCTCGAGGGCGCGCTCAAGTTGAAGGAGATCTCCTACATCCACGCGGAAGGCTATCCGGCGGGGGAAATGAAGCACGGCCCGATCGCGCTCATCGACGAGTCCCTTCCCGTGGTGGCGCTCATCCCGCGCGGAAGGGGTTACGAGAAGATTCTCTCCAACGTGCAGGAAGTGAAGGCCCGGGGCGGCCGGGTGGTCGCGGTGATCAACCACGGTGATGAGCAGGTGCGGAAGGTGCTCGGCAAGGACGATCTGATCATCGAGGTGCCGGGGGTCGAAATCGACGTTCTGGGCCTGAGCGAGATCTTCTCCCCC
This sequence comes from Vicinamibacteria bacterium, assembly GCA_035432945.1. Classification (GTDB taxonomy): domain Bacteria; phylum Acidobacteriota; class Vicinamibacteria; order Fen-336; family JAGNNV01; genus JAGNNV01. Next base: position 5,794 of record DAORUA010000061.1, read on the forward strand.
TTCGTGACCGTGATCCCCCTCCAGCTTCTCGCCTATCACGTGGCCCTGCGGGCGGGCCGCGACGTGGACCAGCCGCGAAATCTCGCGAAGTCGGTCACGGTCGAGTAGCTCGAAACGGATTCATTGAGCCCTCTCTCGCTCAGCGCCGAGCAGGTTGCCGCCGTGCGCGCGGCCCATGGCCCGACCCTCATCCTGGCCGGGGCGGGCAGCGGAAAGACCCGCGTGATCACGGAGCGGGTGTCCTTCCTGGTCTCGGAGATGGGCGTCCATCCCCGGGAGATTCTCGCGGTCACATTCACCAACAAGGCCGCGGACGAGATGCGGCGGCGCATCGAGGAGCGTCTCGGCCCGGGTGCCAAGTCGGCCTGGATCATGACTTTCCATGCCCTGTGCGTGAGAATCCTCCGCCGGCATCCCGAGGACGCCGGGCTGTCCCGCGATTTCGTGATCTACGACCAGGACGAGTCCGTCTCCCTGGTCCGGCGCGCGATCGCGTCCATGGGCATCTCCGACAAGACCTATGCGCCGCGGCGGGTCCTCTCTCTGCTCTCCATGCAGAAGAACGGCCGGCCCTATTCCGAGGCGGATGTCCGCGACTACCGGCTCGAGGTGCTGAACGAACTGGCCGGCCGGTACAACGCCGGGCTGCGCGCCGCGAACGCGGTCGACTTCGACGATCTGCTCGCGTTCTCGGCCCGCCTGCTCGAAGAGAGCGACGTGCTCGAGCGCGATCCCCAGCTCGCCTTCAGGTACATCCTCGTCGACGAGTACCAGGACACGAACCGTCTTCAGTACCGAATCGTTCGGGCGCTCGCGTCGGCCCACAAGAACATCACGGTCGTGGGAGACGAGGACCAGTCGATCTACTCGTGGCGTGGCGCCGACATCCGGAACATCCTGGAGTTCGAGCGCGATTTCCCGGGGGCCTCGATTCTCCGCCTCGAGGAGAACTACCGGTCGACCCAGGCCATTCTCGACGCCGCCTCCGGGCTCGTGGTCAAGAACGAGAACCGCATCGGCAAGACCCTGAAAGCCATGCGGCGGGGCGGCCGTCAGGTCGAGAGTCTGGTGGCGCGCGACGAGTATGAAGAGGCGCTCAAGGTCGCAACCGACATTCAGCGCAATGGCGAGGGCCTTCGCATCGCCTGCCTGTATCGCATGAATGCCCAGAGCCGGGCGCTCGAAGAAGCTTTCGCCTCCGCGCGCATCCGGTATCAGGTGGTGGGCGCGGTCGGGTTCTACGCCCGGCGCGAGGTCCGGGACATCGTGTCGTACCTGCGGCTCACCCTGAACGCGGACGACGATTCGGCGTTCCGCCGGGTCGTAAATGTTCCGCCTCGCGGAGTGGGCGAACAGACGCTCGGCGCCATCACGGTGGCCGCTCAGCGTCGCGGGGCCTCCCTGTGGGCGGGCCTGAAGGAGGTGCTCTCCTCCGAAACCCTGCCCTCCAGAACCCGGTCAGCCCTGGGACGCTTCGTCTCGCTCGTGGCCGAGCTGAAGGACCTCCAGGAGTCACTCGGCCCGGGGGCCCTGGTCGATGCGGTGATCGAGAGGTCGGGATACGAGAGCCTGATCGACGAGGAGCCTTCCCCGATTCGGGAAGACCGGCTTCAGAACCTGAAGGAACTACGCATGGCGGCCACCGACTTCGAGGAGCGGGAAGGCCTTGGCCTGCGGGAGTTCCTGGACCGGACGTTCCTCCTCGCCGACGCCGACGCGATCCGCGACGATGCTCCCGTCCTGCTCATGACCCTTCACGCGGCCAAGGGCCTGGAGTTCGACACCGTGTTCCTGGTCGGCATGGAGGAGGGCTTGATCCCTCACATGCGCGCGGTGCAGGATCCGGGGCAGATGGAGGAAGAACGGCGTCTGTGCTACGTGGGAATGACCCGGGCGCGGAATCGGCTGGTCTTGACCCGGGCCCGCGAGCGCTCCTACTTTGGCGATCGACGGGTTACCCTCCCCAGCCGGTTCCTCTCGGAGATTCCCCCGGAGTGTTTCGACGGCCCGCCGGGTGGTCCCTCCGGCCGGGTCGCCAGTCGGTCGACCCCGATCCGGGAACCCGGCGAGGAGGCTCCGAAGGTCCCGCGCTTCCGTGCCGGACAGAGCGTGATGCATGACCGCTTCGGCTACGGAACCGTGCTTCGGGTCGAGGGTGCCGGGGACGACGCGAAACTGACGGTGTCTTTCCCTGGCCGTGGCGCCACTCGACTGCTCGCCAGGTTCGCCGGCCTCAAGCCCGCCTAGTCTCCCGGGCGGGGCTCCGGGCCGGTGAACCGCCGCGGAACTACTGCTTGGTGATGGAGTAGATGAGCCAGCGGCTCATCACCTTCGCGGTCTGGCCCGCGGGCGCGACATCGTACTTGCGGAGCTGGATGGCGTAGGGCTTGACGTCGCCGCCCGATTCGATCTCCACGATGGCGGTCTTGGACACGACGTCGCCGGCCAGCGCTTCCGCGTCTCCCGAAGAGCCCGTGGACATGGTGACGAGGCGCTTTTCACGCTCGTAGGCCTGCTTCGCGTTGGCGGCCTTCTCCTTGAGATCGTGGTCCAGCTCGCCGAACTTCTTCCAGTCGTCCGCCGTCTTCTGGAGGTTCGCCGGGATCTTGCCCCCGCTCTCGACCAGCGGCTTGACCTTGTCGACTTCGAGGGGATGGGCGTTGAAGTAGGCGCTCGCGTCCTTCTTGTTCTGAGCTGCGGCCTCGTCGGCCTCCTTGAGGGCCTTGCCCAGGGTGGCGAGCGGAGCGGGGCTGCGCTCTTCCTCTCCCACGCTCTTGACCTTCCAGCTCTTGACCTCCTGGTCAAACTGAACCACGGAGAAGCTGCTTACGGTCTGGTTGTCCTTCGCCTGAACGGCGCGAAAGAAGTTCTCGATCACCTGTGTCTCCTGGTTGCCACAGGCGACGGTGAGAGCAGCGAAAGCCGCTGCCGCGGTAAAGCCGATGTAGGAATTCTTCATGATTCGCTCCCTGGCGTTTCTGTTGGGGCCTCGCCCTCAGCCGTGTCCGTAGTGTCTGTGCTCTCGTCCTTCTCGGCGAGACGTGCGATGGAAACCAGCTGGTCGCCGTCGTCCGTCTGGATCAGACGCACGCCTTGCGTGTTCCGACCCATTGTCGAGATTTCAGTAGATCGTGTGCGGATGATCATACCCTTGCCGGTAATGAGCATAACCCCCTCATCGCCGCTCATGAATTTGACCCCGATGACCGCGCCGTTCCGGCCCTCGGTCTTGATGTTGATGATCCCCTTGCCGCCCCGGCCCTGGATCCGGTACTCCTCGATGGGCGTGCATTTCCCGTAGCCGTTCTCGCACACGGTCAGCACCCGGCCGGCCTCGCGCACCACTTCGAGGGAGACCACGGTGTCGCCCTCGTCGAGGTCGATGCCCTTGACCCCGTAGGCGGTCCGGCCCATGGGTCGCACGTCGGTTTCCTCGAAACGGATGGCCATCCCGCCGCGGGTGGAGAGCAGGAGCTGATCCGAGCCCGTGGTCTGCATGGCGTCGATCAGGGCGTCGTCCTCTTCCACGCCGAGCGCGATGATCCCTCCCGGTCTGGGGTTCGAGAAGGAGGCGAGTTCGGTTTTCTTGATCACGCCTTTGCGGGTGGCGAGCACGATGTAGCCCTTGGCTTCGAAGTCCCGGCAGGCCACGAAGGCGGCGATCTTCTCGCCCTCCTGCAGGCGCACGAGGTTCACCACCGCCTTTCCCTTGGCCTGGGGCCCCACGTCGGGAATCTCGTGCACCTTGAGCCAGTAGAGCCGGCCGCGGTTGGTGAAGATCAGGACGTAGGAGTGGGTCGAGGCCACGAACAGGTTCTCGACGAAATCCTCTTCCTTGGTCTTCATCCCCACCCGCCCTCTGCCCCCGCGACGCTGGCTCCGGTACAGGGTCATGGGGGTGCGCTTGATGTAGCCGTCGTGGGTGATGGAGATCGCGACATCCTCGTCGGCGATGGTGTCTTCGATGGATATGTCGTCGGGCGCGTCGATGAGTTCGGTGCGCCGCGCGTCGCCGTGCGCCTCCTTGAGGCCCTTCAGCTCGGAGACCACGATCAGGTCGATCTCGTGCTTGCTGCCGAGGATCTTCTTGAGCCGGGCAATGGTCGCCTCGATCTCCGCGAGCTCGTCCATGATCTTCTGGCGCTCGAGGCCGGTGAGCCTCTGCAGCTGCAGCTCGAGAATCGCGACCGCCTGGATCTCGGAGAGCGCGAACCGCGCGATGAGTTGCGTCCGCGCCTCCTGGGGAGAGGGCGCGCTACGAATGAGCGAGATCACCGCGTCGAGGTTGTCGAGGGCGATGACGTACCCCCGCAGGATGTGGGCCCGGGCTTCGGCCTTGCGAAGCTCGAACTCGATGCGCTTTCGGACCACTTCCCGCCGGAAGCCGATGAAGTAGTCGCACACCTCGAGCAGCGAGAGGACGCGCGGCCGCTTGTGGACGATGGCGAGCAGGCTGATGCCGAACGTGTCCTGGAGCTGGGTCTGCTTGTAGAGCTGGTTCAGGATGACCTGGGCCGACTCGCCCTTGCGGATGTCGACGACGATCCGCATACCCCGACGGTCGCTCTCGTCGCGAACCTCGGTGATGCCGTCGATCTTCTTCTCTCGCCACAGCTCGGCGATCTTCTCGATCACCCGGGCCTTGTTGACCTGGAAGGGGATCTCGGTGACCACGATCGCTTCCTTGTCGCCCTTGCGCTTCTCGATCTCCGCCCGGGCGCGCATGGTCACGGAGCCTCGGCCGGTGAGGTAGGCCTGCCGGATGCCGCTCTTGCCCAGGATGTAGCCGCCGGTGGGGAAGTCGGGCCCGGTCACGCGCTCGAGCAGCCCCTCCACGCGCTCGTCCACGGAGAGATGCTGGTTTTCGACCAGGTAGACAAGACCGTCCACGACCTCGCCGAGGTTGTGGGGGGGGATGTTCGTGGCCATGCCCACGGCGATGCCGGACGACCCGTTGACCAGGAGGGCGGGCAGGATGGTCGGAAGGACGGTCGGCTCTTCGAGGCGGTCGTCGTAGTTGGGCTGGAACTCGACGGTTTCCTTGTCGAGGTCGGCCATCATGGTGACCGCGATCTTTGTGAGGCGAGCCTCGGTGTAGCGCATCGCGGCCGCGCGATCGCCGTCCACGGAGCCGAAGTTTCCCTGGCCGTCGACCAGGATGGCGCGCATGTTGAAAGGCTGGGCCATGCGCACGAGGGTGTCGTAAACCGCCACGTCGCCGTGGGGGTGGTACTTGCCCATGACGTCGCCGACGATACCCGCGCTCTTCCGGAAGGGCTTGCCGGGGACGAGACCGATCTCGTGCATGGTGTACAGCACGCGGCGATTCGCGGGCTTCAGGCCATCGCGAACGTCCGGGAGGGCGCGGCCGATGATCACCGACATGGCGTAGTCCATGTAGGACTGCTTCATCTCGTCGGCGATATTCACCGGGATGGTATGGAGGGCGTAGTCGTTCTGGGTCATCGTTCTAGACGTCGAGGTTGCGGACGTTCAAGGCGTTCTCTTCGATGAAGAGCCGGCGGGGTTCGACGGCATCGCCCATGAGGGTCGAGAACATGACCTCGGCCACCTCTTCGTCCTCGAGCCTTACTTGCACCAGGGTTCTTTGGGTCGGATCCATGGTGGTTTCCCAAAGTTCCTCGGGATTCATTTCCCCCAGGCCCTTGTACCGCTGGATCTGAAGGCCCTTGCGCCCCTCGTCCATGAGCTTGGCCACGAGGGCATCGCGCGCGAAGACCTTGTCGGTGTTCTGGCCCTGATGGATCTCGAAGGGCGGCTGGTCGAACTCCTTCACGTCCTCGAAGGCGGAGAAGAGAGCCTTGTATTCGGGGGTCGCGACGAAGTCCGCGCCCGCGGTGGACCGGCGCGGGGGGGAAACGCTCTTGTCCTCGTAGACGAGCTCGTACCCGGCGCCGCCCTCGAGCGGTTCCACGCTGATCTCGTCGCCGCCGTCGCGGAAAGGCTGAATGGCGGCCTGCAGGGCGGCCTTGTCCTGGAAGAACTTCGCCTCGCGCGCCCCCTGGCGAACCAGGATGTCCGCGAGTTTGCGGGAGATGCCCCGTCGCTCGATCCTCGAGAGCATCTTGGCGACACCGGTCAGGCGCTCGACGAATCGGCGCACCTTGGCCGGTTCCACGGTGGCGCCCGACGCGTTCGAGATGGTGCGCCCTTCGAGGGCCCGGTCGAGCAGGTAGCCGTCGAGCGCCGCCTCGTCCTTCATGTAGCGGCCGGACTTTCCGTGCTTGGCCTTGAAGAGCGGGGGCTGGGCGATGAACAGGTGCCCGCGCTCGATGAGCTCCTTCATCTGCCGGTAGAAGAAGGTCAGGAGCAGGGTGCGGATGTGGCTGCCGTCAACGTCGGCGTCGCACATCAGGATGATCCGGTGATAGCGGAGCTTGGTGACATCGAAGTCATCGGCGCCGACGCCGGTGCCGAGGGCGGCGATGATGTTGCGGATTTCCTCGAAGGCGAGGGTCTTGTCGAGACGCGCCTTCTCGACGTTCAGGATCTTGCCCTTCAACGGAAGGATGGCCTGGAACACGCGGTCGCGGCCCTGCTTCGCGGAGCCGCCGGCGGATTCGCCTTCGACGAGGTAGAGCTCGCACAGGGCCGGGTTTCGTTCCTGGCATTCCGCGAGCTTCCCGGGAAGCCCGGCGCTGTCGAGCGCGCCCTTGCGGCGGGTGAGATCCCGGGCCTTGCGGGCGGCCTCCCGCGCCCGAAGCGCGTCCACGCACTTCTGGAGGATCCGCTTGCCGAGGCCGGGGTTTTCCTCCAGGAAGGCCCCGAGCTTCTCGTTGACCAGGCTCTCCACCAGGCCCTTCACCTCGGAGTTGCCGAGCTTGCCCTTGGTCTGTCCCTCGAACTGGGGATTGGGGACCTTGACGCTGATGACCGCGCACAGGCCCTCGCGCGTGTCCTCTCCCTGGAAGGCCTCGCCTTCCTTGAGGAGGTTCTTGGACTGGGCGTAGCTGTTGAGGGTGCGGGTGAGCGCGCTCTTGAAGCCGATGAGGTGGGAGCCGCCCTCGTGGGTGTTGATGTTGTTGGCGAAACTGTGGATGTTCTCCGCATAGCCGTCATTCCACTGCATCGCCACTTCCACGATGACGCCGTCCTTGGTGCCGCCGACTTCCACCGGCTCCGGGGTGATCACCGCCTTGTTCTTGTTGAGGTGCTCGACGTATGAAGCGATGCCGCCTTCGTACTTGAACCGGTGGGCCTTGCCGTCGCGTTCATCGATCAGCGAGATCAGGATCCCGCGATTGAGAAAGGAGAGCTCGCGCAGGCGCTGGGAGAGCGTATCGAAGGAAAAGAGCGTGCTTTCGAAAATCGTGGGGTCGGGCTTGAACGTGACCTTCGTTCCCCGGCGATCCGCGGGGCCGGTCTCGCTCACGGGCGTCACCGGTATGCCCTTTTCGTAGCTCTGGGTGAAGGTCTTGCCCTCGCGCCAGATGACGAGATCCAGCCGCTCCGAGAGCGCGTTCACGACGGAGATGCCGACGCCATGAAGGCCGCCGGACACCTGGTAGGCCTTCTTCTCGAACTTGCCCCCGGCGTGGAGCTTAGTGAGAACCACTTCCGCGGTATCGCCGAGGCCCGAGGGGTGCGGGCCGGTGGGGATGCCTCGCCCGTTGTCGATGACGGTGATCGAGTTGTTGATGTGGATGAACACCTCGACCGTATCGCAGTGGCCCGCGAGGGCCTCGTCGACGGAGTTGTCGACTACCTCGTACACGAGGTGATGGAGGCCGGACTCGCCCGTGGAGCCGATGTACATCGCGGGGCGAACGCGAACCGCTTCAAGTCCCTCAAGGACCTTGATGGTGTCTGCGCCGTAAGCGATCTCGTCGGGTTTTTCGATCATTTCGCTGTGCTTGATTCCGTTCTTTGGTGCGTCGCGCCGGCCTGTCGCCGGGTTGGGGACAGAGCCCCCGCCGGGGCCGGGTCCCGAGTCGGCGGCTGGCCGGTCGGCCGCGCGCGACGGCTGGCTCTGGTTCCGACCGGCTCTAGAGCCTCATCGGCATGAGGACATAGCGATGCATCGCGTCGCCGTCCTTCTGAGAGGATGGATAGAAGATTCCCTGGGCGTCGCTGTCCTTGAGTTCGATCGTCACTTCAGGGTCGGTGAGAACGCTGAGGAAGTCAATGAGGTACTGCGCGTTGAAGCCGATGTCGACCTGTTCTCCCGAGTATTCGGCGGCGAAGGTCTCGACCG
>DAORUA010000062.1:0-13883 GCA_035432945.1 Vicinamibacteria bacterium
TCGGGCCGGTCGTAGACCGGGATGGTCCGGCCGTCGAGGATTTCGTTCCAGCGTTCGAACCGCACCAGCGTCTTGACCAGGCCGAAGTACCCCTGCCGCCAGGCCACGCGCTGGCTGCTGCCCCGACGCTCGCGCGGCGTCTCCTTGAAGTCGTTCATGAGATGCGCCACCTGCTTCATCGAGTCCTGGTACCGGCCGTCGAGGTTCAGGGCCTGGATGAGGAAGTGCACGTTGTGCCCGTGATGGCCGTTGGGGTAGAGGGTGTCGGCCTTCAGGTAGCCGCGCTCGTTGTCGGCCGCGGCCTCGAAGGCCTTGACCGCGTCGTCGATCCGGTTGCTCTGCGCGTAGATGTGGCCGGGCATGTGGAGAGCGTGCGGGATGTTGGGGACGAGTTCGGGGTAACGCTTGCACGCGTGCCAGGCGCGTTCCGGGGTCGTGCTGCCCTCCCAGCCGTGGATCAGGTAGTGATGGGAGCCGAAGTTGTTGTCGTCCTTCGCCACCACGCCTTCGAGCAGGGCCAGGCCCTCCATGGTGTTCTTGCGCGGCGCCTTGGTCGCGGAATCGAAGCCGTCGAGCAGGGCGAGGCCCAGGATCGACCTCGCTTCGAGGTCGTCGGGGTAGGCGGCCACGAGGGCGCGGAGCCCCGCGATGTGGTCGGCGTCCTTCGTCTTCGACGCCGGGTTGCGCCGCGCCGCTTCCGCCTCGATGTAGAGGCGCTCGCGGGGCGTGACCTTGTCGCGCAGGGACATCGCCTTCTCGATGGCCTCGCGCGCGCGGATCGTCGGCTCGAGGGCCGCGCCCCCGACGCTTCGCGCGATGGGAGCGCTCGCGGTCGCGTCGTTGCCACCCGGCGCCCTCCCGCCGTCGAGGGGATCGCGCAGGAGCTGGAAGGCCGGGCGATAGTCGCCCGAAGCGCTCACCGAGATGCCCCAGTAGGCCATGGCCATGTCGGGGTCGAGTGTGGCGGCCTGCAGGAACGACCGCTCGGACTCGAGGAACCAGAACGAGTGCATCTGCGAGACGCCCTGGTTGAAGAACTTCCGGGCGTCGTCGGAAGTCGTGGTCACCGGCATGTTCGTGTCGCCCATGCCGGCCATGAGTCGCGCGGGCAGCAGGGGCTGCGCGCCGGGCGCTACCGCGCACAGGTCGGCCTCGGGCCGGGGTTGGGCGGAGGCGACGGTGGCGGAGAGGCAGACGGCCAGGACTCCACAGGCAGCGGCGGCAGGGAACTTGAGCATGCCGCAGTCTAGCCCTGGGTGCGGCCGAATCTCTTTTCGTTCCGGGCTCTGGCCCTCGCCGCCTCCTCCTCCCGGTTGCGGGGCGGGGCCGTGGTCTCGAGGGAGCGCAGGAGCCTTTCCGCCACCGCGGCGACCTCTTCCACGGCGCGAAGGAACGCCGCCTCGTTCGCCTTCGAAGGCTTGTTGAAGCCGGAGAGCTTCCTCACGAACTGCAGCGACGCGGCCCGGATCTCCTCGCCGGTGACCGGGGGTTCGAAGTTGTAAAGGGTCCTTATGTTTCTACACATGTTTCTTCCTCGGCGGCCGCCCGCCCCGCCGTCACGGCCAGATGTTCGTCGAGCCGACGAGCCGCCACACCGGGTCGGTGGCCGTGAAGGGCTGGAACACGCCCACGCCGGTCCGCGTCGTGCCGTTCATGAACCACACCGAGAAGATGCCGGTGGGCGACGGGTTGTGCCAGAGGAGGTCGGGCAGGCCGTCGTTGTTGAGGTCGGTCCGGGTCGAGACCAGGTTGTAGGCCGGCGACGTGACCTGCGCATCCGGGTAGTTGATGGTGGCGCCCACCGTGGCCCCGCTCACCTCCCAGGCCGAGACCTGTCCGGTCGCCGAGTCGTACCGGATGAGTTCGTCGTCTCCATCGTTGCTGACGTCCACCGAGCTGACCACCCGGACGGTGCCGGCGACCGGGAGGGACTGGTTCAGCATGTAAGACCCGAGCACGGTGGCGTTGTCGTGCAGGAAGACCGCGAGTCCACCGCTGTTGGCGCTCGCCGCAGGCGTCCGCGTGTCGTAGTAGACGATGTCCGCGGCGCCGTCGCCGTTCGCGTCGAAGGTCGTAGCGACCGCCCAGCCCGGGTCGAGGACGTAGGGAAGGAACTGGAAGCCCTTGAGGTTGTCGCCGTCCACGTACCAGAAGAGGAGGCGGCCGTCGTTGACGTTGTGCCACAGGTAGTCGAGCTGGCCATCCTGGTCGAAGTCGGCCACCGCGCCCACCGTCCAGCCCGGATCCGTCGCCCACGGCGTCACCCAGTTGAACGTGTCCAGCGTGTTCCCGTTCTTCATGTGCCACCGGTACAGGCGGTTGGTCACGAAGTTGTGGAACATCAGCCGCGACCGGTCGGTCGAACCGTCGGTGTTCGTGATCGTCCCCTGGCCCTGACCGTCGCCGAGAGCGGCCCCGCCCGTCGGGTTCGAGAGGTTCACGAAGAAGTTCTCGTACGATTCCTGCACCGCGTCGCCCGCGATCTGCACGGTCACCGTCTTCAACACCTCGCCCGCGGCGAAGGTCACGGTTCCGTTCGCGGTCACGTAGTCCGAAGGAGCGGTCGCGGTTCCGTCCGCGGTGGCCCAGTCCACGTTCACCGTCCCCGCGGGAGCGGAGTTCAACGTCACCTTGAAGCTGATGGGTGTCGTCCCGCTGTTGCCCTCGGTGCTCGTCTTGTCGCCGATCGACACCAGCAGGCCGTCATCCGCGACGATCGTGCCCACGCCCTGGGTGTCGGCGAGGGTGGCCACGGTGGACGCGGTGAGGTTGAACAGCACGGTCTCGTTCGGCTCCACGGTTGCGTCGCGGGTCACCGGCACCGCCACGCCGATGGACGCGGCGCCCGCGGGGATGGTCAGGGTCGCCGCGGTGGCGGTGTAGTCGGTCCCCGCGGTGGCCGTCCCGTTCGCGGTGGTGTACGTCACCGTGATCGGCGAGATCGAGGTCTGCGATGTGATCACGGTGAACACCAGGTTCGTGGTGCCCGCTCCGGTTCCTTCCACCACCGAGGCGTCGGTGACGCTGATGGTCGGGCCGTCGTCGTTGACGATGACGCCGTCCGCGGTGGCGCGCGCGAGGGTCGCCCCCGCCGCGTTGGACAGGGTTACCTGGAAGGTCTCGTTCGGTTCGACGATCGCGTCTCCGAGGATGGCGACCGGGATGGTCTTTCTCGACTCTCCCGCGGCGAAGTTGAGGGTTCCGGACGCGGCGGTGTAGTCGGAGCCGGCCCCGGCCGAACCCGCGAGGGTGGCCCAGTCGACGCTCACCGCGCCCGGTGCGGGCGCCGACAGGGTGACCGCGAAGCTCATGGTGCTTCCGCTCAGGTATCCCTCGGGGCCGCCCGCGTCCGCGATCGACATCGATGCGAGGGTCGTGAAGGAGTCCACCGCGCTGTAGCTCGTGCCGATCGCGTTCGTGGCGTAGGCCTTGAACGAGTAGGCGGTAACCGGCGACAGCCCGGTCGCACCCACCGTGAAGACGCCGGTGGTTCCGGAGGCCGCGACCTGGGTGACGCCGGTGCCGCCGATCTGCGGAGCGTTGTTGGTCGCGGTCGGCGCGTAGACGACGCCCCGGTCCGTGATGGCCGAGTAGCCGTCCGAGGTGACATTGCCGCCGAGGGTCGCGGTGGTCGCGGTGACGGACGCGCTCGTGGGGGTGGTCACGGTGGGCGCGGCCGGGGCCACGAGGTTCAGGCCGACCACGACCGGGTCGTGGTCGGAGGAGCGATAGGGCGTGTCCACGTTGAGCGCCTGCTGGGCCGGCGACTTGAATTCGAGGTTGTAGTCGAGGATGACCGGCTCATCCGCGTTGATCTGCCAGATGGTCGCGCCGGTGACGAAATTCGACAATTCCTTCGAGGAGAGAGCGTGGTCGATGTGGCCCGAGCGGTTGCCGAACTGGTAGGAATGGCGATCCGCCGCGGGAACGAACGCCTGCGCGACGTCGATCAGGCCGCCGGTCCCGTCCACGAGGGTGTCGTTGGGGTCGTTCTCGAGCCTCACGATGGGATCCTCCTCGCCGTCCGCGTTGAGGTCGCCCATGACCAGCACCCGGGTCTCGCCGGTGGTGACCTGACGCTCTTCGACGAATTCCAGCAGCGCCTCGGCCTGCAGGGTCCTCTGCAGGTTGTCGCAACCCTGCCCGTCGCCCTGGTCGGCATCGAGTCCGGTGTCGCTGGCGGAGCAACCCTTCGAAGTGAAGTGATTCACGATGAACACGAACTTCTCGCCGTTCCCGTTGACGGAGAAGGTCTGGGCCAGGGGATTCCGCGCCTGACCGGTCCAGATCGCGTCGGTATCGTTGAGGGCCGCGCCAACCGGGGTCACCGTGCCCGGCTTGTAGACGATCGAGTTCTTGATTTCGTCGGTGCCGGGGGTGACGCCTTCGGCGAAGGCATAGGTTCCCGCGCCGGCCACCGCGTTCAGGCCGTCGACCAGGTCCTGGATGGCGCTCGTCGCGCCCGAGCCGTCATTCTCCATCTCGATGATTCCGTTGACGTCGGCATTGGCGGCGACGATGGCGGCGATGACCTTGTTGCGCTGGCGGGTGAACTCGGTGGCGCTGGTGGCGCCGCGGGAGGTGGGGAACCCGCCGCCCGCGCCGTTGCCGTTGAAGTAGTTCAGGACGTTGATGGCCGCGACCTTGACGTTGCCGCCGACCGCCGACGGCGTCGCGGTGCGCGGATTCGCGGAGACGAAGACCGGCGTGGTCGTGGGCTGAACGCGATACTCGCTGAAATCGAAGGTCAGGACGCCCTGGAGCCCGGTGGTGGTGTCGCCCAGGCGCCGCGTGCTGTTCACGTCGGTGTAGGGAGTGGGGTCCGGATTCTGGATGGACAGGCCGTCATCGAGGACGACATAGCGGCGCAGGTTCAGCTCCGCCACCGCGAGCGCGGCCGCGCTGTTGGTCGGGTCGAAGGTGTTCTGCTGGAACATCCGGCCGTCGGAGGAGAGCACCAGCTCGCCGAAGCGGCCCAGGGTGAAGTTCCCGCTGACCGTGAGGGTCTCCGGGAAGACCACGAGCATGTTCTCGAACCTCTCGAGATCGTCGTTCACGGCTTCCGGGAGATCGACCGCGGTGGGCGCGGGCAGCCCATTGCCACTGCTGCAGACGAGGACGGAGGTCGGGGGATTGATCTGGGTGTTGTTGAACGATTCCGAAACCGTGCCGGTGACGCGGACCCGGTCGCCCACGGCGACGCTCACCGCGGGCGTCGACCCGTCGAAGACGAAGACGCCGTCGGAGGTGGCCGGGTCGGCGTCGCCCGATGCATCCTGGAGGTAGAACCCTTTCAGGCCGCTCGAACCCTGGAAGTCGCCCACCACGATTCCCTCGGTGGTGACGCTGGCCGCGACCATCGGGCTCGCGGCGCCGCTGCCCTGGATGGCGTAGGCCCCGGTGAAGGCCGTACCGCAGGAGCTGAGGTCCACGGTGGTGAAGTCGAAGACGTGGTCGGCGACCATGGTGTCCGGGGGATCGTCTACATCGACATCGCTCACCTGAAGGTCGTCCACGGTCACCGTGCAGACCTCGTTCTGGCTGAAGTCCGAATCCGGATCGAGAGTGAAGGTCGTGGGTCCGCCCGACAACACGAATGTGTGCGCCCCGCTCGTGGCGCAGGAGATGGAGAAGGCGCCCGCGGGCGCGGTGACCGCCTCGCTGAAGGTGACGGAGAGGTTCGCGTTCACCGCCACGCCGGTCGAGTTGTCCGCGGGCGTGGTGGACGCGACCGAGGGCGCGCTGTCCACGACCACGACCGTGGTGACGGAGATGTCGTCGATGCCGACCCATTCGTCGTTTCCGACCGCGTTGGTGGTCATGATGCGCACCTGCACCACGCTCTGGTTCTCGACCGCGGCGGGCAGGTTCACGCTGACCGGCGTGACCAGCGTGCATACGCTCGGGCCCGCGGTGGCGTCGGCCACGAAGCCGGCGGCGACGTTCGTGAAGCTGCCGCTCGATCCGACCCGGTACTGGAGGGCCACCGGCATGATCGCGTTGTCCGTGGTGCAATCGATGTCGCGCAGGTTGTAGGCGATGTTGATGCCGGTCTGCCCGGTCGTGTTCAGAGTCAACAGGAGATACGGTGCGTCAGCCGTGCCCGATCCTTGCAGCGCGACCACGGAGTCGGCGCCGGGGCCGGGGTTTGTCTGTGAGGTCGTGTGGAACTCGCCGACGCCTCCGTTGGTGGCGGTCGTGACGGTCAGGTTGGCGATCACGTCGAGATCGGTCCCCGACGCCGACACTCCAAGGAGAGTCTGGGGATCCGTGCCCGTGGCGGCGGTCATGTCCTGACCGAGGTAGCCCTCGATCCCCGCGACGCCCGACCAGGTGTCGTTCGCGGTGATGAGCCCCGTGTTGGTCCAGTTCTGCGAGAAGGGAATCGTCTGCGCCGTCTGGTCCGCTCGAACCAGGGCCGCGAGGGCCAGAGCGCACAAGGGAGCGGCCCAGGCCCTCCATCCGGCTTTCGACATCGAGGCGGCAACGGCGGCGGGGACGGGGCGGGAGAGGCGCATGAGATCTCCTTGAAGAGTAACGGGAGCGGGGGAACCGCAGGATACGTCAGTCCGATGACGTCCTTGTGGCGAGGCCGGCGTCCCTCGAATCAGGGGCAGACGCCGCTCGAAAGGCCGGCGAGGAGCGGCACCGGAGCGCCGTCGCGCAAGGCCACCGATGCGCTCAACTGCCGGACGGGCTGGTCGCTCATGTACCGCACGATCAGCTCGTGCGGCCTTTTTGAAGATAGAGCTGCACTCCCTTTGTCTCCTTGAGTTGCCCGCGGCCTTCGATCTTGAATCGCTGCACTCCGTCCACGTAAAGGGCGGCCTGGCCGATGACGTCGAGGCGGAGGATGTACCAGCCCGGAGCCTCGGGCTCGAAGTCGCCCGAGAACGTCACGGCCACGGGGGCGAGAGTCCCCGAGGAGCGAGTGTCGGCCTGGTTCGTGAGCGGGATCGACGGAGCGGCGGCCCTGACGAAGACGGGGTTCTCCGAGGGCTCGTCCTGCAGGGCGTAGTCGGAGAAGTACGGCCACAGGACCCCGGTCGAGATCGCCTGGCAGGCCCCGGCCTCGCGAGCCCCGCCGAGGACCCGGCGCTCCAGCGCGGGCCAGAGCCCCGCTCCGAGGGCGAGGGCCGCGGCGAGCACGCGCGCGGCGTCCCCGAGGCGCGTCCGTGTCTTCACCAGGAGAGCCGCCGCCAAGGCCCACGCCAGAGCGAGGGGCAGCATCTCGAGGTCGCGCGGCATGCCCACCGCGCGGCCCAGGTTGAAAGCACCCGGGCTTCCGAAAAGCGTGCCCTCGGGGAAGGTGGACCAGGGATACGAGGAGGCAAGACCCCGGGCATAGAGAGGAAGGTAGAAACCGAGGAACGGCTCGCTCGGTTCATAGGGGAGCCGCGGATCGATGGCGGCGACCGGCAGCATCAGGAGGATGGTCGCGACGATGAGGATGCCGATCAGCGGCGCGAGCAGATCCGACTTCATGGGAAAGGCCGCCATCAGCACCGCGAAGGGAAGGGCGATCAGGATGTGGCGCGGCCCGAACGAGAACGCGCCGCCCCAGTAGACGATGCTGTCGCCGAAACCGGAATTGAAGAGCAGGAAGGCCACGAGGATGGCGGCGCAGAGCGTGAACTCCCGGCCGAGGCCGCGAATCCGCCTGACGAAGAGCGGCGCGGCGAGGGCGAAGACGAGCCAGGGATTGGCGTGGAACAGGCCGCGCCGCGGCCGGAACGTGATTTCGCCGAGGACGCCGAGCCGTGGCCAGGAGACGCCCATGAAGCCCTGCTGATGGGCGGGAAAGGTGCTTCCTTCCCTGTAGAAGCTGTAGCTCAGGACCCCCGGACTCCCGAGGACCAACTGGTTGTACACGGGCAGGGGAAGGATGCCGAGAACCGCCCCCGCGATCACGAGCAGGGAACCGCGCCGCCCAAGGGTGAGCAGGGCGTAGAGGGCGATCAGCCCGCTCGCGATGGCGCCCGGGTACTCGATGACCGGCAGGAAGCCGATCATGAGTCCGCCCACGAGCAGCCGGAGCGCCGGCGAGCCGCCCTCGAGCCACCGGCTGCTCCAGACCAGATAGAAGGCGCCGAAAGCGAAGAACGCGGAGAGCTGATGTCCGAAGAACACGGTGGCCCAGGGGAAGGCCATGGTGCCGAGGCCGTACCCGGCGGCCAGCAGGGTCGATCGAGCCAGGGGCCAGCCGTTGCGGGAAAGGAAGCGGAGCATCAGCAGGCTGATGAGCGCGGTGGGCAGGGCCGACAGCAGGATGGTCAGGCCGTAGGTGGTGAGGATGAGCTGCTGGGGCTCGTGGATGGGCAGGATGCCCAGCGCCACGCGCGCCAGACCCCAGGGCACGAGCCCGAGCAGGGTCGTCCCCGGCGCCTTGTTGGGGAACGTGTGCCCGTCGAGGTGGATGATGTCCGCGGTGTTGCCGGCAAAGCGGTCGATCCACCACTCCCCGTGCTCCATCACCGAGCGCATCTGATCGAAACGCGCGGCCTCGTTGTGTCCGCTCGACTGGAAGAAGTAGGAGGCGCTCAGGAGAACGAGGGCGAAGACGCGCCAGGAGGCGGCGCGCGCTTCGCCGGAAAGCGGTGTGGGCTCCACGCCCCGAAGGTTAGCTGGCCACCGCCTCGAACTCTCCCAGCACCGGCGCGCGGCGGCCCAGGCGAGGTTCATGGTCGCGCCACAGTTCCAGCAGGTCGCCCACCACCGACTCCGCGGTAGGCCACCGGCCGGCGCCCCGTCCCCGCAGTTCGATGGTCCGGCCGCTCCTCAGGGTGATCACGACGGCGTTGTTCGCGCCGCGGCACCGGGCGAGCGGATGGGCCGCATTGACGGGGACGAGATCCACACTCGCGGCGCAGCCCTCCTCCGTCGCCCGAAGACTGGCGATGAGCCGCCCAACCTTCCCGTCGCCCGCGGGCCGAAAGGCCCCGACCGCGGCGGCGCCCGCGCGCGGAATCCGCTCGGCGTCGAGGGTTTCGCCGAACGCCTCCCGGGCCAGCAGGGTCAGCTTCCGCGCCGCATCGAGGCCGGAGAGATCGTCCCCGGGATCGGCCTCCGCGTAACCGAGCGCCTGGGCCTCGGCCACCGCATCATCGAGCGAGGTTCCTTCCGCCAGGCGGTCGAGCACGAAGTTGCTGGTGCCGTTCAACACTCCCTCGATCTTCGCCACCCGGCCGCGGAGGCCGCGCAGGGTCTCGATCACGGGAACGACACCGCCCACCGCCGCCGAGCAGGAGAGCGTCGTGTCCTCCCTTTCCGCCAGCGCGCGAAGCGCCGGACCGCGCGCGGCGATCACCGCCTTGTTGGCGGTCACCACGTGCCGGCCCGCGTTTAGGGCGATGGCGAGCGCGTCCCCCGCTTCACGGACTCCGCCGATGGCCTCGACCACGATGTCGCTCGGAACCCCGAGGGCTTCGTCGAGAGAAAGCAGCAGCCGTCCCGGAGCGCCCGCGGCCTCGTGGCGCTCCCGTCGCCGCACCGCGATGGCCACGATCTCGAAGCGCTCCTCCTGCCGCAGGAGGTGCTCGTACACGCCGCGCCCGACCGCGCCGAGCCCGAGCAGGGTCACCCGGAGTGGCCGGCGACGGGCCTCGGCTCGCCGCGCCAGCAGGGTCGCGTGAGGGCCCACGGTGGTGCCGAACACCGAGCCGATCCGGGCGACCTCGAATGCCTGCGAGTGAGCGAGCGCGAACCGCAGCGCCGACTGCTGGACGACCGGGGCGTGGAGCGCCAGCGCATCCTCGTAGTTGAGGCGCTCGAACCGCAGGGGCGCCTCGCCCCCGAGGTTGGGATCGCGCTCGTAGATCCCGTCGGTGTCCTTGAGGAGGCGGCAGCGCGCGGAGAGCCTCTGGGCCAGGAAGAGCGCGGTCCAGTCCGACCCTCCCCGGCCGAGCAGGGACACCGAGCCCTCCTCGTCGCTTCCGAAGAAGCCGGGCACGACGAGGATCCGCCCCTGGTCGAGGAGAGCCCGCAGCCGGGCCGAGGCCAGGTCCACCGGCGATCCTTCCAGGCCGTTCCCCTCCACTCGAAGCCCCGCGGCTAGCGGGTCGAGGATGTTCGCGGGGATTCCGGCCTGGGAGAGGGCGATCTGCAGCGAGGCCGCGGTCTCCCTCTCGCCCGAGGCCAGGAGGGCCGCGAGGCCGGACACGCCGACCTCGTGCGCGGGGTCGGCGCCGAGCGCCTTCGCCTGCGCGATGAGCCGGTCGGTCACGCCCTCGAACGCCGACACCACCGCGACCACGCCGAAGCCCGCGCGCGCGTATCGAAAGATCTCGTGAACGGCCTGGGGGAGATCGGCGGCGGTGCGGAGAACCGAACTGCCGAACTTGAGGACGATGGTGGGCCGGCTCACGCGGCCTCCGATGCGTCGTTGGCCGCGGCCGCCACCGCGGCGGCGGCGTTCAAGGCCCGATCGATGTCCGCGATGAGGTCGCGCGCGTCTTCGAGGCCGATGCTCAGGCGGATGAGGCCATCGCCGATGCCGCGGTCCTTGCGGACCTCGGGCTCGACCGAGGCGTGGGTCATCGTGGGCGGGTGGCACACGAGAGACCGGGGCGCGCCGAGCGACTCGGCGAGGGCGAAGAGCTGCGTGCTCGTGCAGAAGGCGTTCGCCTCCTCGCGGCTCCCAAGGTCGAAGCTCACGATGCCGCCGAAGGCAGTCTGCTGCCTCGCGGCAATCTCGTGGCCGGGATGAGTCTTGAGGCCGGGGTAGTAGACCTTCCTGACCCGGGGATCCGCGGCGAGGTACTCCGCGACTTTGAGGGCGCTCTGGCAGTGACGCTCGACCCGCAGGGAGAGGGTCTTGAGTCCGCGCAGGATCAGGTAGGAGTCCTGGGGCCCGGGGACGCCGCCGATGGCGTTCTGGAGGAAGCGGATCTCGCGGTCGATCTCGGGGTCGTTGGTCAGGATCGCGCCGCCGATGACGTCGCCATGGCCGTTCAGGTACTTGGTGGTGGAGTGGAGGACGAGGTCGGCGCCCAGGTCGAGCGGACGCTGGGTGATGGGCGTCGCGAAGGTGTTGTCTACGAGCACCCGGACACCGCGCGCGCGGCCGGCCGCGGCCGAGGCCTTGATGTCGGTGATGGTGAGGAGGGGATTGGACGGGGTCTCGAGCCAGAGCAGCCTCGTGGCCGGCTCGATCGCGGCTTCGATGTCCGCGACCTTCGAGGTGTCGACGAAGCTGAAGCGCACGCCGAACTTCGCGAAGACCCTGGTGAAGAGTCGGTAGGAGCCGCCGTAGAGATCGCGGCCGGCGATGACGTGATCGCCCTGCTTGAGGGTGGAGATGACAGCGTTGACCGCGGCCAGACCGGAGGCAAACGCGACCCCGTATCGCGCGCCCTCGATTGCGGCGAGACATTCCTCGAGCGCTCGTCTCGTGGGATTGTCGCCGCGGGCGTAGGCGTAGCCGCGGCTCTCGCCCGGCGCGTGCTGCGCGAAGGTGGAAGTCTGGAAGATGGGGAACGAGACGGCCCCGGTGCGCGGGTCGAAGGCCTGACCGGCGTGGATGGCGAGGGTGTCGGGGTGCAGTTTCTGGTCGGACATGATCGGTTTTCTCCTTGGTGTTCTGGTTTTGAAGTGAAGACTTCGCGACCGGGGAGTCCGACGCAGGCCACCAAAAATCAAAAGACCCGCTCGGAAATCCGATCGCGGGTCTTGAGGGTGTTGCTTTGTTGAACTGTGCTTAGCTCAAAAAGACCTCGGCCCCGCGGCAAGGCATGCGCATGGAGCGCATGCCGCAGGGCATCATCGTGACGGCGATGGTGACGAAGGTCGAAGAGTGAGTCGGTTGCACGAGGGACGGGAGTGTACGCCCGAACCCCGGGTCGGCGTCAAGCGATTTTCTCAAGAGGGCAGAACCGGCCGGGGTGCTTCATATCCGATCGGGTTAGTGTGATATCGTGCGATCCGAGATGAACGTGATCCCGGAGTTCTGGTGGTTCGTGGGCGCCGGCTTCGTGGCCCAGCTGATCGATGGCGCCCTGGGCATGGCCTACGGGGTCACCGCATCGAGCCTCCTCCTCGCCTTCGGGGTGCCTCCCGCGGTGAGCAGCGCCACCGTGCACGCCGCCGAATGCTTCACCACCGGCGCCTCCGGTCTCTCCCACCATGCCTTCGACAATATCGATCGGTCGCTGTTCCGCCGGCTGGTTCTGCCCGGGATCGTGGGAGCGGTCGTGGGCGCCTACATCCTGTCGAGTTTCCCCGGGGATGCCCTCAAGCCTTACGTGGCCGCGTATCTGCTGGTCATGGGGGTCGTCATCGTGGGCAAGGCGTTCGGGGAATTCAGACCGAAGGTGGTGACCACCCACATCCGGCGCCTCGGCTTCCTGGGCGCCCTCCTGGACTCGATGGGCGGAGGGGGATGGGGTCCGGTGGTGACCAGCACCCTGGTGGCTCGCGGCAACGATGTCCGGAAGACCGTGGGTTCGGTCAACGCGGCGGAGTTCTTCGTGACCGTCGCGGCCTCCGTCACCTTCTTCCTCACCATCGGGCTCACCAACTGGCAGATGATCGCGGCCCTCGCGCTCGGCGGCCTCCCCGCCGCTCCGCTCGCGGCCTGGGCGTGCAAGCATCTTCCGGTGAGAAGGATGATGACCTGCGTCGGCATGCTGGTGATCGCCACCAGCACGCGAACCCTGCTGAAGTACTTCGGCGCCATGTAGGCGGGGCAGCCCCCTGGGTCAAAGGGCCCGGTCGCCGGGAAGTGGATCCCGGCTTCCGCCGGGATGACGGGGATGACGGGACGGTCCTGACCCGTCAGATCGCGGTCAGGACGTCCGAGCCGGTGAGGATGTAGGTCTTGCCCGCGGGGAAGTCGCGCACGAGCAGGGCGGGGTTCTCCGGAGAGATCATGGTGGCGAGCAGCGTCACCGGGGTTTCGATGTCGATGAACCGGAACGCCTTCTGCATGATTCCACTCACCGGCTCGTGGCGGACCGAGGGCTTGTGCACCATGCAGGCGTAGGCGTGGGTCTCGCTCAGCGAACCCACGATGCGCTCGTCCTGCTTCACCGTGATCTGCGAGAAGTTGTTCTCGGTCATCCGGCGAAGGGCCTGCTCGACGGTGTCCGTCACCTCGACGCCCACGAGGTCGGACACGCTCTTGTTCTTGACCAGGTCGCGAGCCGTGGGTCCGGGCACGGTCTCGTAGCCCATGGCCCGCATCCAGTCGGGATTGAACATCTTGCCGAGATACCGGGTGCCGTGGTCGTGGAAGATCACCACCACCGTCTCGCCCGCTTTGAACCGGTTCTTCAGCTGGATCAGGCCGGCCATGGCCGATCCCGCGGAGTTCCCCCCGAAGATGCCCTCCTGCAACGCGATTTCGCGGGTGTAGATCGCGGCGTTCCGGTCCGTGACCTTCTCGAAATGATCGATGATGGAGAAGTCCACGTTCGCGGGGAGGAAGTCCTCGCCGATGCCCTCGGTCACGTACGGGTAGATCTCGTGCTTGTCGAAGATCCCCTCTTCCTTGTACTTCTTGAACACGGACCCGTAGGTATCGATGCCCCAGCACTTCACCGAGGGCTTCTTCTCCTTGAGGTACCTGCCGGTGCCGCAGATGGTGCCACCGGTGCCGACCCCCACCACGAGGTGATCGATCCTGCCCTCGGTCTGTTCCCAGATCTCGGGGCCGGTGGTCTCGTAGTGCGCCTGGGAGTTCGAGAGGTTGTCGTACTGATTGGCTTTCCACGCGTTCGGGGTCTCGCGCACCAGGCGTGACGACACCGAGTAGTACGAGCGCGGATCCTCGGGATCCACGTCGGTCGGGCACACGATGACTTCGGCGCCGAACGCGCGCATGGCGTCCGCTTTCTCCTTCGACTGCTTGTCGGTGGTGGTGAAGATGCACTTGTAGCCCTTCACGA
>DAORUA010000063.1:0-13692 GCA_035432945.1 Vicinamibacteria bacterium
AGCGCGGCGGCGATCAGGGCATTGAAGTAGAACTTGGCGCCCCAGTCGTTGAAGAGAGTGACGCCGAGCAGGGCGAAGTTCGCGATGAGCGCGCCGCCCACGTTGTGCGACACGTTCCACACCGAGACCGTGAGCCCTCGTTCCTTGGTCGAGAACCAGTGGACCATGGTCTTGCCGCAGGGCGGCCAGCCCATCCCCTGCACCCAGCCGTTCAGGGTCTGGATCATGATCAGGACGAAGAGCGAGGCGTAGATCGCCTTGACCGTGCCGCAGATGATGATGATGAGGCTCGAGAGCAGCAGGCCGAGGGGAAGGAAGTACTTCGGGTTGCTCTTGTCCGACACCGAGCCCATCAGGAACTTCGACACGCCGTAGGCGAGGGACAGGCCGGTGAGGGCGGTTCCGAGCTCCGCCTTCGAATGCTGGGGGAACTCCTTCAGGATGTCCGGAATGGCCAGGGCCAGGTTGTTGCGGACCAGGTAGTAGGCGGCGTAGCCCACGAAGATTCCGCCGAACACCTGGCGCCGCAGCTTCCGATAGGCGGGATCCACCTCCGCCGCGGGAAGGGGTGCGGCAAACGGCGCAGGCTTCAGCCATCCGATCATGAGTAGACCCTCGCTTGTCCTTGGCCGTCCCGGGGAATCGACGGACTACGGCTGAACCGGCGTGGCGTTGGGCAACGGCAGGTTCTTCTTCTTGAGGACCTCGCGCAGGCGGTCCGGACGGTCGGTGATGATGCCGTCCACCCCCATGTCGACGAACTTCTCCATGTCGGCGCTCTCGTTGATGGTCCAGGGGATCACCTTGAGCCCGAGGGCGTGAGCCTCCTCCACCTGCGCGGCCACGACGTCGCCCCAGTTCGGAGACCAGACCCGGGCCCCGCTCGCCTTCACGACCTTCGGGAGGGATCCGCCGAAGTCGTCGACGTCGAGGCCGCCAAGCGAGGGCGAGGCGCCGGGCGCTCCCAATTGGACGTTGCCGCCGTTCGGGCGCTGGGTGGTGAGGGCGACGGTCTCGATCTCGGGCGCCAGCTTCTGCACCACCGCGAGGGTGCGCCAGTCGAAGGACTGGATGGCCGCGCGCTTTTCCATCTTCGCCTCGCGGACCGCCTTCACCACCGCCTCCGCGAAGGCCTGGGGCGGGAGGGTTTCGCCGGGCTTGTCGGGCGTGATCTTGGTTTCGATGTTGAATCGAACCGTCGTGTTTCCGCTCTTCTTGACGAGGGCGAACACGTCGGCGAGACGCGGAATGCGCAGGCCGTCCCGGGCCTTCTGGTCGGGGAATCCCTCCGCGTACTTCGTGCCCGGCTTCATGCGGCCCACGTCATAGCGCTGAAGGTCCGCCCAGGTCAGCGAGAAGAACGAAGGCCCGTGGGTCTCGAGGAACTTCCCGCTCGCGTCCCGCGTGATCTCCGGATTGAGCAGGGGATCGTGGCTGATGACCACTACCCCGTCCTTCGTGACCGCGCAATCGAGCTCCAGGGTGTCCACACCCAGCGACAACGCGCCCGCGAACGCGACCAGCGTGTTCTCGGGCCACAGTCCGCGTCCGCCGCGATGGGCCTGCAGGTCGAAGGTCCGCGCGGCCTCGGGCTTTGACTGGACGGCCGCGGGCTCTGCGGGCGCGGCGAGCGACAGGGCGAGGAGGAATCCGACGGTAGCGGGAAGCATGGCCGGGAGCTTATCTCCACCGGGGAGGGGTCCTGGCGGACGCGATCGCTACTACGGCTTCTTCTTCGGACCGAAGAGCCGGCCCAGGAGGCCTTCCTTGACCGCCTCGATGGCCATGGCCTCGCCGACGCGGCTCACCAGGTCGGCATGGGGCGCATGGGTGGTGCCGGTGACCTTGAACGGGATCGAAGCGAAGCCGTCGGGCCGCGTCTTGAAGCCTGCGCGCATCGCGGCCGGCACCTTGAGCAGGAGACCCGGGGACAGCGCCAGGGTCAGGTCATAGTCGATCACCGAGGTCACCAGGTTCGTGACCCCCTGACCGGTGAGTTCGATGGCCGGTCCCTTGAAGCTCACCAGCGGGGTTCGAGCCTGTCCGCCGCCGAGCGCGAACTCCACCCGGCACTCGTCGAAGCGAGGATCGCGCAGCTCGGGAATCTGCAGAACCTCCGCGAGGACATTGAAGAGCGAGGCCCGGGGCCATCGGCAGTCCTTGATTTCCGCCTGGCCCGCGCCCTTCATCGTGACCAGGCCGCCCGTGCCTTCCATTTTCGCCCGGGCGTCGAGGGTGCCGGTCATGGTCCCGGTGCTTCCTGCCTCCTTGATCAGGGTCGCGACACTCGCGCCCTTTGCGGCGAGCCGGAGCGAGTAGCGCAGGTCCGGCTTGAAACCGATCTGGATCTCGCCGCTCACCGCGCCCTCCGCGAGCCTGGCCTGCAACGGGACCAGGGTCAGGCGCTCCTTCGTGAGCTTCAACGGAGCGCGCAGCCTCCGCAGGTAGAGCGCGTTCGCGAGGACCGCCGAGTCGACGCCCGCCGTCCCGGTGCCCGTGAGCACCCCCGACTCCATGGCGATGGCGCTGTCGAGGGAGGCGCCCTCGAGACGGAACGCGGCCATCTTCTTCTCGTCCAGGATGGCGAAGCGTGCCTCCTCCACCGAAAGCTTCGAGACCACGAGCTTGAGGAGCGCCGACGAGGCCGCGGCCGGCGAAGAACCCCTTGGCGGGGCCGGCTTGAGGACGGAGAGCTTCTGGTAGTTGAAGTTGCCTCGGGCGTCGCTTTCGAGCGTGATCGTTGGCCGGCGCAGGCTCAGTTCGTCCACCTGGACGCGGCCGAGGAGAAGCGGCCACAGGTCATAGGAAAGCCGGGCGCCCTCGGCCGAGAACAGGTCGCCCGCGAAACCTGGCGGATTCAGGGCATGGATGCCGCCGAGGCGGATCCCTCGAAGGAGCGACACGTCGAGGGAGGCGAATTGCACCTTCACCCCCATGACCGCGCTCGCTTCCCTCTCCACCCGGGCCTTGAACTCGGGGGTCTCGAGCGAACCGACGAGCCGCGCGGCGTAGAGGCCGAAGCCGATCACCACGAGGAGGACCAGAACGACGCCGCCACGGAGGACGTTCTTCATGGGGACACTCCCGGCCGCACCCGCGGCCCGGTGGGATTCTAGTGAGGGAAGACGGATCGGGCCGTGCCGGTCCGGAGCGCTAAAGTCACTTCCGCCATGAGTTGCCTGGCGCGATGTTCCCGGTCCGCGTGCCCGGGCGGTGCTTCTGCGTTCGCCCTGTGGGTCCTGTTCCTCCCCGCGGGATGCGCCACCGGACTACGGACACCCCCCGCGACGGCCTACATCGATCTCGACGGCGACGACCGGGTCGATCGCATCGAGACCATGGATAAGGGACGCGTCACGCGCGTCTCCCACGCGCCCGAGCCCGGCTCGAAGCCCGCGCGCACCGTGGTGATCGCCATCGACGCCGTCCCCTACGATGTCTTCGCCCGCCTGCAGCGCGAGGGCTTGTTCCGCGAGTTCTTTCCGGCCGCGCGGATGGTGGCACCCTTCCCGTCGCTGACCAACGTGGGCTACGCCGCGATCCTGAAGACTGGACCCGTTCTCGGATACGAGGACAAGTACTACGATCCGGTCAGGAACCGGGTGTCGGGCGGGGTCTCGGATCGGCTCGGCAATCACTACAAGGACGTGGCTCCCTTCCACGAGATCTTCGACTGGGAACCCCCTCACCTGTGGGGAGTCACGATCTACAAGTTCCCGATGACCGTCTCGCGCGCGGAACTGCACGCCATCGAACAGGTCCTGCACACGAGCGAGGATCCCGAACTGGTGCTCTATTTCGGCGGGACGGACGCGCTCGGCCACGTTCGGGGCTGGCCGGGCTTCGAGGAGTGCCTGCGCCTGGTGGACCAGGTGGTGAAGGGTTTCCTGGCCGCGGGAGGCGCGGAACGGCGCGTCGTGCTCTTCTCGGACCACGGCACCACCGCGGTTCCGAGCCGGAGGATGGACCTCGATGCCGCCCTGAAGAAGGGCGGCTTCCGCCTGAACTCACGGCTCGAGCGCCCCGGGGATGTGGTCGCGCCGGCCTACGGTCTCGTCGGCGCGATTCCTCTCTACACCCGATGCGGCGAGGAGGAGGCGGTGGCTCGCGTGGTGGCCGGAGGTCCCGGGGCCGACTTCGCGGCCTGGCGGGAGGGAGAGCGCGTTCGGATGGTCGCCCGCCCGGGGCAACCCGACCCGCTCGATCGTCCGGAGGCGCAGTATCCCGATCTGCGGACCCGCCTGGACGCGGGCCTCAAGGACCACGTCGTGACTCCGGCGAGCGTGATCGTGAGTCTCGAGGACGGCTGGCACTACGGCAGCGAGCTCTTCGATGCGCTCGCGGACATGAAGGGCACTCATGGCAGCGCGACCGCGGGCGCGAGCATCGGTTTCGTGGCCTCGAACCTGGACCGCCTGCCCGAAACGCTGCGCGCCTCCGAGGTCTATCCCTATCTCGGGCTCTCCCGCGAGCCCGTGGGGCCGCGCGTGTTCGTGGACCCCTGCGCGGGGGAGGGCCGACAGCCCTGATCGATCAGGACCTGGCCCGGCAGTCGCAGTTCCGGCAGCCGTGCTCGGCGCAGGCGCCGCAGGATTCGGCGACCCTCTTCCTAAGCGCCGCGCGGGCGCGGTGCACCCGCACCCCGGCGTTGTTCGCGGTGAGGCCGTGCGCGTCGGCGAAGTTCTTGACCGGCGTGCCGTCGACCTCGATGGCGCGCAGCGCTTCCGCGTATTCGGGCTTCAAGGTGTCGGCCAGGCGGGTTACGCAGGCGCAGATCTCCGCCTGCATCTCCGGCTCGGGCGCAATGTGGGTCTCGAGCTCGCGCGCGAAGGCCTCCAGGGCCCGGTCCGCCGTGCCCTGGCGCCGGAACCGGTCGATGACGGCGTTCCGAAGCGTCCGGTAGAACCAGGGGATCACACCCTCGTCCACGGGCGCCAGCTCGGGCCGGTTCACCACCTTGATGAAGGCGTCTTGAAGGATGTCCTCGGCGAGGCCCCGGTCGCCGACCCGGCGCTCGAGGAAACCGAGGAACGCCCGGTGATTCTCGAGCAGAAGGTCCAGGGGCGCGGGCGTCTCCTCCGGCGAGGGAGCGAGGGCTGGATCCATGGCGGGACTACCGGAGAGCCTGCCTTGCGTCCTCGCGGGCCTGCGACTCCGTGCTGTCCGCCCAGAGCCGCTGGGTGACCTTGAGCAGGACGTACCCGCTCGCCGCGAAGACGAAGGTGAGCGCCCACGCGGCGGGGAAGCGCGAGGGATCGCCCGACGAGTAGAGGAAGTTGCCGATCGCGAAGAGCGAGGACCAGATCACGAGGCAGCCGGCGATCCAGCCGACGAACGCGGCCCCGATGCGGTTCTCCTGCGCGACTTCGCTGTCCGGGATTCCCGCGGCCGCGCGCAGTTCCGTCCACCCCGGACCGGCGGGTTTCACCTTCTGCACGAACGCGATCAGGGTGGCCCGATCGGTCGCGGGACCGACGAAGGCGGTGACCAGCCACGCGACCGTGGTGATCCCGACCTGCACGATGGTGGTGGGAGCGAAACCGGCCCCGGGCATGAAGTAGGGCACCAGGAGGGAGGTGACGAGCGACATCGCCATGGCCACGATCTCGCACCACGCCGACACGCGCCACCAGAACCAGCGCGCGATGTAGAGCAGGCCCGTTCCCGCGCCGATGGACAGCAGCACCTGGAAGGCCTGCTGGGCCGAACTCATGGTCAGGCTCAGCACCGCGGCCACCACGTAGAGCATCACCGTGGAGAGGCGGCCCGCGTTGACGTAGTGCGACTCGAGGGCGTCCTTCTTGATGAAGCGGCGATAGAAGTCGTGGACCAGGTACGAGGAGCCCCAGTTCAGGTGGGTGAGGATGGTCGACGAGTTCGCGGCCAGGAGCCCGCCGATCATCAGTCCCACGAAGCCCTCGGGAAGGAACATGAGCATGGCGGGGAAGGCCGAGTCATGGCCGATGAGCGCGGCGTCCGCGTTCGGGAAAGCCGCCTTGATGGAGGCGAGATCGGGGTAGACGATGATCGAGCACAGCGCGGTGATGATCCACGGCCAGGGGCGCAGCACGTAGTGAGCGACATTGAAGAAGAGCGTCCCCCCGAGCGCGTCCTTCTCGGATTTCGACGCGAGCATGCGCTGGGCGATGTAGGAGCCGCCGCCGGGCTCGGCCCCGGGGTACCAGTTGGCCCACCAGCTGATCGCGATGGGCAGGATGAAGATCATGAGCGCGAGCTCGTACATGCCGAAGTTCGGCAGCATGTCCAGGATCGGCTGGCCGGTTCCGTCCGAGAGTGACATCACGGGCTGGGCGCCGGCCTCCGCGGACTGCACCACCTGCCGGGTGGAGAGGGTGGACACCAGCGCCTTGAGCCCCACCCACCCGCTGGCCTCGCCGCCGATGCGGCGGCCGACCTCCACCAGCGAGAACCAGGCGGCCGCGAAGACCGCGGTCATCTTGATGAAGAACTGGATCATGTCGATGACCAGCACGCCCCACAGCCCCGAGTGCGCGGCGAAGACCACGTTCAGCACCCCACAGATCACGATGGTCTGCCAAGACGAGAGGCCGAACAGGATGTTCGCGATCTTGCAGGCCGCGAGCGTCACCATCCCCATGATGAAGCAGTTGAAGAAGAGGCCGAGATAAACCGCGCGGAAGCCGCGCACCACCGAGGCCGAGGTTCCGGAGTAGCGGAGCTCGTAGAACTCGAGGTCGGTCAGGACGCCCGACCGGCGCCACAGACGAGCGAAGAAGAAGACCGTGGCCACACCGGTGAGCACGAAGGCCCACCACTGCCAGTTGCCGGCGACCCCGTACCGCCGCACCTGTTCGGTCACCCAGTTGGGCGTGTCCGAGGAGAAGGTGGTGGCGACCATCGAGAGTCCGGCGAGCCACCAGGGCACGGAGCGGCCCGAACCGAAGAACTCCGACGTGCTGCTTCGCGAGCGCTTGGCCAGGAAGAGCGCGGGGATGAAGCAGATGAGGATCGAGCCGGCCGCGACGATCCAGTCGATCCAGGTGATGTGCATGGGGGAGGGGTGGTTCGGGTGCGATCAGCCGCTTGTTCGCATGCTACATGGACACGCGGCCGCCGCGGCCGGCCGGGCCGCGGGGCTCAGCAGCGGGTGCGCATGGACTCGCGCTTTCGTTCCTGCGCGGCCGGGCTCTCGAAGCCCCTGGCCTTCGCGTGCGCCCAGGCCTTTTCGATGTAGGCCGCGGCATCCGGGGTCTTGCAGGCGGTGTCGCCGTGGTCGACGCTCACCGGGCCGATGCGCTTCGCGGCGGCAAGCGCCGCCTTGCGCGCGGCCGCGTCCCGGCAGCCGATGGAGATCAGCGCGCCGTTCATGGCCTCGCGCTCGTGGTTCGGTGAGCGGTGGATGGCCTTTTCGATGGCGGCGATGCGGGAGGAGAACCAGGCCGCGGGAATCGCCGGGTCGAGCTTCGCGAGGGCGCCAGCCAGCATCCAGCCGCAGCGGCGCTGAGCTTCCGACTTCGACTCGAGCCAGAGGTCGGCGCGCGATCGTCCGTGGGGGCCCTCGGCGGCGAGATGGGCGACATAGGCGTCACACCCGCGCGCGGTGTGGTCCATGGCCCACCGGTCGAGATCCTTGGTGGACATGAGGCGCGGATCGGCGATCTTGACCGCGAGGTTGCGGGCGTCGAAATTGCCGGTGTCCCAGAGCGACAGGGCCAGCTCGTGGTCCACCTTGATTCGCTTCATGAGGGTCTTCAGATAAGCGAAGCTCACGCCGAACATGGGTCCGGTCACCCCATGCCGGGCCCAGGTCTTGCGATTCTGCTCGGTGCCCGCCTTCTCGAGCGCCGCCATCACCTCGGCCAGGGGCAGGCGCGATGGCGCCGCCTTGGCCGCCGGTTTCGATGGCGCGGCGGCGGGGGACTGGGGCTTGGCGGCCATGGGGAGGTCTCCTTCCTATGCGTCGATCGGGCGATCGTGAATGATAGCCAAGGACTCTCCGCGAGGAGCGAGCGAACGCGATGACCGTCTGGCCGAGTCCGACGTCGTATCGATCCTCGCCACGCTGGCCTGCGACTGAGCAGCGACCGCAGCCTTTACGGTGGGGCGGCCCGGGAACGGTCTCGTCGCACCCAGACCGCATGGATGGGTATGGCGCTCAGGGTGGCCCCAATCCCGATCACCGCGCGCACCGGGTTGTCGATCATGGTGTTGATCACGATCACCGCGGCCGAGAGCACGAAGAGAATCGGAGTGACCGGGTAGCCCGGCACCTTCATGGGGCGCGGCCGAAGGGGCTCACGCAACCGGAAGACGATGAGGCACACCCCGCCCAGCCCGTAGAAGATCCAGGCCACGAATACCACGTAGGTGAGGAGCGTGTTGAACGTGCCGGAGAGCGCCAGCACCGCGCTCCAGGCCGAGAGCGCGATGATCGAGAAGGCGGGGGTGCCGTAGCGGGGATGCACCTCGCCCAGCTTCGCGAAGAAGGCGCGGTCCCTGGCCATGGCGTGGAAGACGCGGGCCGCGGTGAGGATGAGCCCGTGGGCCGCGCTGATGATCGACACGAGGACGGGGATGGCCACGAGCCGGGCCGCCACCGGGCCGAAGATCGCGCCCACCGATTCGGAAGCCACGGCACTCGATGCGGCGACGCCCGCGGGACCGAGTGCGGCGAGGTAGCCGAGGTTCACGAGCACGTAGATGATCACGAGGGCGGCCGCGCCGAGCATGAGCCCCCGGGGAAAATTGCGCTGGGGGTCGATCACCTCGCCGCCCACGAAGGTGGCGTACTGCCAGCCCTCGTAGGCCCACAGAACGGAGACCATGGCGAGAAGGCCGCCGGAGAGCACCGGGCCGCTCACCCTCTCCGGCCAGACCGAGTCGATCCTCGACCAGCCGGAGCCCAGGAGGGGGAGGGCGATGATCAGCAGGGCCAGCACAAGGACCTTGAGCAGGGTCGCGATCCCGAGCGCATCGGTGCTCTGTCGCGTGCCGCGCACGTTGATCAGGGCGAGCCCGGCGATGATCGCCACCGCGACGATCTTCTTGCCCGCCTCGCCGAGCGGCATGACCGCGGCCAGGTTGTCGCCGGCCGCGACCGCGAGGGTGGCGACGCTTCCGCTCCCGATCACCACGAACAGGGTCCATCCGAAGGTGAAGGCCGCGGCGGGTCCGAAAGCATCGCGGATGTAGGCGTACAGCCCGCCCGCGCCCGGACGGGAGCAGCCGAGTTCCGCGTAGGTCAGCGCGCCGAGGAGGGTGAGAAGGCCGCCCCCCATCCAGACGAGCATCGACACCCCCACGGAGCCGGAACTGCGCAGTACGCCGCCCGGGGTCAGGAAGATGCCGGAACCGATGACCGTGCCCACCGTGATCACCGCGACATCGCGAGCGGTGAGGGTGCGCCGGAGTTCGGTGGTCATGTTGGCGCGACTCTACCGGGCGGTGACGATGTTCCCGGCTCGCGGCGGTCAGTCTTTCGCGGTTGGCGGGGCCGGGGCTTCGAGACCTCGTCGCTTGAGGAACGGCTCGATCGACGGCTCGGCGCCCGTGAAATTCCTGAACAGGGTCATCGCATCCTCGCTGCCCCCGCGGGAAAGCAGGGTGTTCCGGAATTGGTCGCCGTTCGCGCGGGTGAGGCCGCCGTGTGACTTCATCCAGTCGACGCTGAACGCGTCGAGCACCTCGCTCCAGAAGTAGGAGTAGTAACCCGCCGAGTACCCTCCCGCGAAGATGTGCGAGTAGTAGGTGGTGCGATAGCGCGGGGGCACCGGAGCGAAGGCGAGGCCGCGCTGCTCGAGGGTCTTCTGCTCGAAGGCGAGCACGCCGCCCGCGTCCGGCACCTCGTCGGGCTTCCTCTGATACCAGGCCTGGTCGATGACGTTGGCGGCGACGAGTTCGGTGGTGGCGAAGCCCTGGTTGAACTTCCCGGCGGCGCTCACCTTGTCGAGGAGGTCCTGGGGGATGGGCGCGCCCGTCTGGTAGTGCTTCGCGTAGTTCTTCAGCACCTCCGGCCAGGTGGCCCACATCTCGTTCACCTGCGACGGGTACTCCACGAAATCGCGCGGCACGCTGGTGCCCGCGAAGCGCGGGTACTTCACGTTTGAGAACAAACCGTGAAGGGCGTGGCCGAACTCGTGGAAGGCCGTCCTGACTTCGTCGTAGGTGAGCAGGGTGGGCTCGCCCGGGGGCGGCTTCGGGATATTGAGGTGGTTCGCGATGACGGGCTTCGTGCCGAAGAGGCCGGACTGGGGCACGTACGCGTTCGCCCACGCGCCCCCGTTCTTGTTGGAGCGCGCGTAGTAGTCGGCGAGGAAGAGGCCGAGGGGCGAGCCGTCCTTGTCGAACACGTCGAAGACGCGCACGCTCGGCTCGTAGACGGGCAGGTCGCGGCGCTCCTTGAAGGTGATCCCGTACAGACGTCCGGCCGCGAAGAAGACTCCGTCGATGAGGACGTGGTTCAGCTCGAAGTAGGGCTTGAGCTGCGACTCGTCGAACGCGTAGCGAGCCTTGCGCACCTTTTCCGCGTAGAAATCCCAGTCCCAGGCCGCGATCTCGAAGTTGCCCTTCTCCGCGGCGACCAGCGCCTGCATGTCCGCGGCCTCGCGGCGCGCGTTGGCGACGGCAGGGGGCGCCAGCTGCGTGAGCAGCTTGTTCACGGCGTCGACGCTGCCCGCGGTCTGCTCCTCGACCTGGTACGCGGCGTGGCTCGGGTAACCCAGGAGTGCCGCGCGCTCGGCCCGGCGCTTCGCGATGAGGGCGGCGGTCTCGCGGTTGTCGAACTCGCCGCCGCGGCTGCCGCGGGCGAGCGAAGCCTCCATGATCCTCTGACGCAGGGCGCGGTTCTCGATCGAGCCCAGCATGGGCTGGCCCGTGGTGTTGGTGAGCCGCAACTCGTACTTCCCTTCCCTGCCGCTCGCCTTGGCGGAGGCCGCGGCGGCGTTGATCTGGGCGTCGGTCAGGCCCTTGAGCTCCTCCCTGGTGTCCACGAACACGGAGGAGGCTGCGATCTCCTTGAGCACGTTCTGGCTGAAGGCGGCCTGAAGCGACGCCAGTTCCCCGTTGATGGCCTTCAGCTTCTGCTTGTCCGCGTCGTTCAGCTTGGCGCCCGCGCGTACGAAGTCGCGGTGATAGCGCCACAGCAAGCGGCTCGACTCGGGGTCGAGCTTCAGAGTGTCTTTCGCCTCGTTGAGGGCGGCCACGCGCGCGAACAGCGCGGGATTCAGGGTGATCGAGTCGCTGTGGGCGGCGAGCTTCGGCGCGATCGCGCGCTGCAGCTTCTGCATCTCGGGGTTGGTGTTGGTCCCCGTGAGGTTGAAGAAGATCCGGCTGGTCCGAGCGAGCAACTGGCCCGCCCGCTCCATCGCGACAATCGTGTTCTCGAAGGTGGCCTTCTCCGGGTTCTTCGCGATGGCCTCGATCTCCTTCGCGTGCTCGGCCATCCCCGCTTCGAAGGCGGGCGCGAAGTGCTCGTTCTTGATCAGGTCGAACGGGGGATACCGGAAGGGCAGGGTGCTCTCGACGAGGAGCGGGTTTTCGTTCATGGGTTGCGATTTACCAGGCTGCGCCTGGGCCCCGGGTGCCGCGCCCAGGAACCAGACGGCGAGAAGGAGCGAAGTGGCGGGAGGAGAGAGAGGATTCTGCATGGCACCCGGACTATAGGCCGCTCAGCCGAGGCTTTTGATCAGGGCATCGAAGCGCGGATCGTCCCGGATCGGATCGAGGTCGGTGTCATGAAGCAGCCAGCCGCGCAGGGTCAGGCCGGCGCGCACCGAGCGCTCGAGGCAGTCGAGCGCTTCCTCCTTCGCGAGGGCCAGGGATTTGATGCAGGCGATGTTGTAGAGCAGCATGGAGTCGTCGGGGTCGATGGCGAGGGCCCGATCGGCCCACTCCAGGCCGCGCTCCAGTTCTCCCAGGGCCACGAGGCCGTTGGCGCCCATGTAGAGCGCGCGCGCGTCGTCGGGGTTCAGGCGCAGATGCTCCTCGGCCAGTTTGATGCCGCGCCGGCGAACCGCGTCGGCGTCTTTCGGCCTCCCCAGGGCCACGAAGCTCCCGGCCACGAGCAGCGGCGACTGGTAGTCCTCGGGCCGTGCCCGCATGGCCTCCTCGTAATGCCTGATCGCCTTCTCGTAGTTTCCGAGCGCGAAGCAGTCGCGGGCGCAGAAATAGTGCGCTTCGAAGAGATCGGGGTTCAGCCGGATGGCGGTCTCGAACTCCCCCTCGGCCTCGACGTGCTCGCCGCGCAGGGAGAGAGCCACCCCGCGCGCGGCATGCGCCTCGGCCGACTCGGGATCGAGATCCAATGCCTTCCGGCTCGCGGAGTCGGCCTGCTCCAGGTCGTTCGCGTGCGCTCCCCCGTTCTGGAAGAGGAAAGCGCTGCACTGCGCGATGCCGGCGTAAGCGCGGGCGAAGCCCGGATCCTGCTCGATGGCCCGCGAGTAGAGGTCCAGGGCGAACCGCATTCCCTTGCGGCTGTATTGGTAGAAAAACTTGCGGCCGCGCAGGTAGTAGTCGTACGCCTGGACATCGCTGGTGGAGGGCTTGCCCAGGGCCGCCTGCTCGACCGAGGACAGGCTGACCTCGAGCGCTTTCACGATGCTCTGGGCGATGTCATCCTGGATGGTGAAGATGTCCTCCATCTCGCGGTCGTAGCGTTCCGCCCAGATCCGGAAGCCGGTCTTGACGTCGGCGAGCTCGGCGGTGATCCTGAGGCGCTGGTCGGAGCGGCGCACGCTGCCGTGCAGGAGCGAGCCCACGCCCAGCCGCGCGCCGATCTCGCGCACGTCGACGTCGCTCTTGCCGAAACGGAAGGAGGAGCTGCGCGACGCGACGTGGAGATTTGCGACCCGGCTCAAGGCGACGAGGATTTCCTCGGCGATGCCTTCGCAGAAGTACTCCTGGTCCTTCTCGCGGCTCAGATCGGCGAAGGGGAGGACCGCGATGGAGCGCTCGGAGCGCAGCTCGACTCCGACATCTGCTGCGAGTTGCTCCAACTCCCACTGGACGCTTTGCGCGGTCGGCCAGCGGTACTTCGGATCCTTTTCGAGGCACCGGGCGACGATGCGATCGAGGCGGGCCGGGTACGCCTCATTCAGGCGGGTGGGCGGCACCGGAGAGTCGCGCAGGATCGAGGAGATCAGCGCGGCCGCGCTGCCGCCTTCGAAGGGCCGCCGGCCGGTGGCCATCTCGTAGAGCACGGCGCCGAGCGAAAAGAGATCGGAGCGAGCGTCGACGGGCAGGCCTTCGACGCCCTCGGGGGACATGTAGGCGAGGGTGCCCACCACGCGGTCGTCGCCCGCCTGGGTCCGCGTGGGCAGGTCGCTCCCGCCCGGAGCGGCGTTGGGGGCCTTCGGCGACTGGGCGAGGCCGAAGTCCAGCACCTTGACGGAATCCTTGCCGACCATGATGTTGCGCGGCTTGATGTCGCGGTGCGTGATGCCCCGGCGGTGGGCGGCGCAGAGCGCTTCCACCACCGCGCGCGCGATGCGCCCGAACTCGCCCACCGCGAAGCCCCGGCTGGGGATGAGTTCGGCGAGGGGACGGCCCTCGACCAGCTCCAGGGTCAGGAATCGCCGCCCTTCCGCTTCTTCGATGGAATGGAGGGTGACGATGTTGGGGTGGTTGAGGGCCGCGACGATCCTGGCCTCGCTCTCCAGCCGGGACAGTCGTTCGGGGTCCTGGCTCAGTTCGTCGGGCAGCAGCTTGAGCGCC
>DAORUA010000064.1:0-2497 GCA_035432945.1 Vicinamibacteria bacterium
TTCGGCCGCGGTTCGCTCTTCGAACGCCTCTGCACCGCCCGCACTCACGCGGGCCGGGAGCAACTCGCAAACTGGCTCCGGCACGGGTCGTCCATCGCGGAACTGCGCGAAAGGCAGCGGGCTGTCGCTGAGATCGCGCCGCGCATCGACCTGCGCGAGGACCTCGCGGTGCTCGGCGCGGAGGCGCGCCGAGCCGTCGACTCGAGGCCGCTCCTTCAGTGGGCAAAGGTCCCGCCCATCGAGATTCCCCAGGGTCTTCGTCTGGCCGCCATCGCGTCGTCCGTCGCGGTGGCGGTTGCGCTCGGGGGATGGGCGATGGGCCTTTGGGAAGCGGCGCCCTTTCAACTGGCCACGATTGCGGTCATGGTTTGCACATGGAAAGGGCGTTCGTTCAGCCATCGCGTCCTCGACGGCATCGGCCGTCCCGTTCATGACCTGCAGACGCTCACCGAGCTCTTCGATCGTCTCGAGACCGAGCGTTTCGACGCGCCCCGCCTGGCCGAGTTGCACGCCGCCCTTTCCGCGGACGGTCATTCACCATCCGAACCCATCGCCCGGCTGGGCCGGTGGCTCGAGATCCACGAATCGAAGGGCAACGTCTTCTTCGCGGTCCTGGCCTTCTTCCTTTGCTGGGACCTCCAGCTCGCGGCCGCGGTGGAGGGATGGCGTCGCCGTTACGGACGGAGCGTGTCCGTCTGGATCGGTTCGCTCGGAGAGATCGAAGCGCTGATCAGCATCGGGACGTATGCGTTCGAGAACCCCGCCGACCCGAATCCCACCTTCGAGCTATCGGGGCCGTGCTTCCACGCCGAGGGCATCGCCCACCCTCTGTTGCCGCGGAGCCGCGCGGTGCGGAACGACCTGAGCCTCGATCGCGAAAGGCAGATGCTCGTCATCACCGGGTCCAACATGTCGGGCAAGAGCACGCTCCTGCGCACGGTCGGCATCAACACCGTTCTCGCCCTGGCCGGCGCGCCCGTCCGCGCGATCTCCCTTCGTCTTTCGCCCCTCGCGGTGGGCGCGTCGATCCGCATTCAGGATTCGCTGCAGGACGGCGAGTCGCGCTTCTACGCCGAGATCAAGCGCGTCCGCCAGATCCTCGACATCGCGAAGGGGGAGACGCCGCTGCTCTTCCTTCTCGACGAGATCTTCGACGGCACCAACTCCGCCGAGCGCCGCATAGGCGCCGAGGCGGTGGTGCGTTCCCTGCTCGAGCGGAGCGCGATCGGGCTCGTTACCTCCCACGACCTCGCCCTGGCCGAGATCGCGGTGAGCCTCGCGCCGCGCGCCCAAAACGTCCATTTCGAAGACCATCTCGAAGGAGATCGCATGGCCTTCGACTACAAGATCAAGCCCGGCCCGGTGGAGCGGGGGAACGCGCTCGGCCTGATGCGGGCCGTCGGCCTGGAGGTTTAAAGGCGCAGTCCGTGGCCGAACTGGCGCCGGAGTGGTCGGGACCCGCCCCAAGAGGGCCATGGCGTATAGACTGAGGTTTATACATGCTGGCAAGGAGTGCCGTCATGACCGAGGCCGTGTTGAATATCAAACAGTGGGGCAACAGTCTGGGTGTTCGCTTGCCCGCCGGGGTGGCGCGGGAAGCGCGCCTGCACGTCGATCAGCGCGTGCGCGTGTCGGTTGAAGGCGATCAGGTCTTCATCACGCCACTTGATGGCTCCCGCCTTAGTCTGGAACGGCGTTTGGCTGCCTACGATCCAAAGCGCCACGGTGGCGAGCAGATGGCCACCCCGAGGGCGCTAGGAGCTGAACGGTGGTAGGCGCCAGGACAGTGGCGACGGGCGCGCGCAAGCCCTGGACGCCGGATAGGCAGGAGATCATCTGGATCGACTGCAATCCACAGGTCGGGCGAGAAATGCGCGATGTGCACCCGTTTCTCGTGCTCTCGCCGCGCATCTTCAACGAGAAGACGTCGTTGGTCATCGGCTTGCCCATGACGACCGCGGAATACAACTCGGACAATCCCTTCGCGGTTGCGGCAGGCAAGGCTTCGGAACGCAAGGCTGGACGAACCAGCTATGTGCTCTGCCACCAACCCAAGTCGTTCGACTGGCGCCTGCGCAAAGCGAGGCCCCACGCTCTCGGCGCTTTGTCCAATGCTCTGTTCGAGGAAGTGTGCGAACGGCTGAACCAGATCATTCAGGTTGGCTGACCCAGAAACCTTCCGCAGTCGCTACGTGGGCGTTCGACGCGACCGGACTGAAGAGCATGGAAAGACCCCGATGTTCCCCAGCGTCGCTAACCGGTTTATGGTTCCGCACATGCATCCCAACCTCATCGTGGTCGATCACCCGCTGGTCAAGCACAAGCTCACCCTGATGCGCCGGAAGGAGACGAGCACCGCACAGTTCCGGGCGCTCCTCTCGGAGATAGCCCTCCTCCTCGGGTACGAGGCCATGCGGAACCTCAAGCTCACCGACGAGATGATCGAGACGCCGCTCATGCCCATGAAGGCGCAGAAGCTCGAGGGCAAGAAGCTGGT
>DAORUA010000064.1:2597-13515 GCA_035432945.1 Vicinamibacteria bacterium
CCCGAAGGGATCGCCAATCTCGCGAAGGCGCATCCCGACGTCCCCATCGTGACCGCGGCGGTGGACGAGCGCCTGAACGATCACGGCTACATCCTGCCCGGGCTGGGCGACGCGGGGGACCGGCTTTTCGGAACCAAGTAGGGGCGGCCCATGGGCCGCCCTTCGCGGCCGTCCGGGGCCGGCCCGCCGCGCTCTCCCGACCATTTCCTCACATGCCCTTCTCCTATTTCAGCCGCCTTTCCGTATCCGCGAAGAGGATCTATCTCGCGAGCGACGCCATCAAGGAAGTGGCCCTTCCCAACGCGGAGATGCTCCAGCCCCTCCTGCCCCTGCTTCGGGAGGCGCTGCTCAAGGACGACCATCGCGCGGTTTCCGCGGCGGCCGACGCCCTCGTCCTCGGAATCACGAAACTGATGCGGGTTCCCGAGGTCAGCGTGGTGGTCCTGGCCGAACGTCCGCGGCGGCGGGGCAGCGAGCTTCATGGCCTGTACACCGTGGCCCCGGGACGCAAGCCGCAGATCAAGGTCTGGATGCGGACCGCCGCGCTTGGGAAGGTGGTGGCCTTCAAGACCTTCTTGAGGACCCTGCTCCACGAGGTCCTCCATCACCTTGACTACTCCCACTTCAAGCTCCGGGACTCGTTTCACACCGCGGGCTTCTATTCGCGCGAGTCGAGCCTGGTGCGCCAGCTCATGGGAGACGCGAGGAAACCGACTGCGTCAATCGAACCCTGAACTGCGCCCGTCAAAAGCCCGGGCTCGCAGACCGGCTCCTATACTGACCGGATAACCCCACACCTGAGGGGTCGACCGTCAGTCTCGGATGGTCGAGAAGCCAAGGGGAAGACGTCAATGAAGAGTCCGGTTCTGGCGATTCTCGCCACAGCGTTCGCCATTCCTCTCGCATCCGCTGCCCCCCAGCCGGCGAAGCCTGCCCGCGCGCCTAGAGCCACTCCGGCCCCCGCCCCCGCAGCCACGGTCGCGCATGCCAACGAGCTGGTGAGCGACTACTGCTCCAGCTGCCACCACGAGGGCAAGAAGTCAGGCGGCGTCTCCCTCGAGACCTTCGATATCGCGAAGGTGACCTCCGACCCCGACCTGGGCGAGAGGATGATCAAGAAACTGCGCACCGGCCTGATGCCTCCTCCCAACTCCAATCGGCCCGAGCCCGACGAAGCGAAGCTCATGGTCGAGTCGATGGAGCAGCGCCTCGACCGCGCGGCCGCCTTGAAGCCGAACCCCGGCTTCCGCCCCTTCCAGCGCCTGAACCGGCCCGAGTACGCGCGCTCGGTCAAGGATCTGCTCGGCATCGAAGTCGACGTGAACGCGTTCCTGCCTCCGGACACCATGTCCCACGGCTTCGATAACGTGGCCGACGCCCAGATGTTCTCGCCCACCCTGATGGAGGGCTACCTCCGCGCGGCCAGTAAGGTGAGCGCGCTCGCCATCGGTGACCGGGACGCTTCTCCCTCGGAGACCACGTACAAGACGGATCGCACCGCGGCCCAGCTCGACCATGTGGAAGGCGCGCCCTTCGGTACGCGGGGCGGCATCTCGGTCGTCCACAACTTCCCGGCGGATGGCGAGTACAGCTTCCGCATGATGCTGCACTCCGTGCCCACCGGCCAGCTCTACGGCAGCACGGTCAAGGGCGAGCAGATCGAGGTCTCGATCGACGGCGTCCGGGTCTCGCTTCTCCCCATCAACACCCGCATGAGCGAGACCGACCCCAACGGCATGAACCTGCAGACGCTCCGCGTCTACGTGACCGCGGGGCCGCATCGGGTCTCCGCCGCCTTCATCCAGAAGTTCGAAGCGCCGGTGGACGACCTCCTCACCCCCATCGACTACACCCTCGCGGACACCCAGATCGGCAGCGGCTACGGCATTACCGCCCTGCCGCATCTTCGCGACTTCGCGATCACGGGACCCCTCAAGGTGACGGGCATCTCCGACACGCCGAGCCGCCGCCGTGTCTTTGCCTGCCGTCCCACCCAGCCCTCCGAGGAAGCCGGCTGCGCCCGGGTGATCATCCAGAACCTGGCCGCCACCGCGTACCGCGGGAACGTGAACGCCCAGGACGTGGCCGGCCTGATGGGCTTGTACGAGAAGGGTCGGGCCAAGGACGGCTTCGAGGCCGGCGTGAAGATGGCGCTCCAGGCGATTCTCGCGAGCCCCAAGTTCCTCTTCCGGATCGAGGAGACGCCCGCCATCGTGAAGGCGGGGGAGGTCTATCGCATCTCCGATCTCGAACTCGCCACCCGCCTCTCGTTCTTCCTGTGGGGTGGCGGGCCCGATGCGGAACTCCTCAAGGCCGCCAAGGCGCAGACTCTCTCGAGCCCCCTGGTTCTCGAGAAGCAGGTGAAGCGGATGCTCCTCGATCCGCGCGCCGAGGCGCTCTCGACCCGTTTCGCGTCCCAGTGGCTCCGCCTCCAGGATCTCGACAAGATCCGGCCCGACGCTCTTCTCTATCCCTTCTACGACGCGACCCTCGCCGACGGCCTCCGCCGGGAGACCCAGCTTCTCTTCAATAGCATCGTCCGCGAGGACCGCAACGTCCTCGACCTCCTCAACGCCGACTACACATTCGTGAACGAGCGGGTGGCCCGCCACTACGGCATTCCGAACGTCACCGGTCCCCAGTTCCGCCGCGTCGACCTGAAGGGCACGCCCCGCCGCGGGCTTCTTGGCCAGGGCTCGATCCTGGCCCTGACCTCGGTGGCCGACCGCACCTCTCCGGTGCAGCGCGGCAAGTGGGTGCTCGAAGTGATCCTCGGATCCCAGGCTCCCGCCCCTCCACCCAATGTCCCGGCGCTCGAGGACACCCGGGCGGTGGTGGAGGGAGGCAAGGTCCTGACCGTCCGCCAGCGGCTCGAGGAGCACCGGAAGAACCCCGCCTGCAACTCCTGCCACCGCGTGATCGACCCTCTCGGCCTCGCCCTCGAGAACTATGACGTCGATGGCCGCTGGAGGATCAAGGACAGCGGGGCGGCGGTGGACTCCGTGGGCATGCTCTATGACGGCACGCCCCTCGACGGCCCGGATGGCCTCCGCAAAGGCCTGCTCGGCCACTCCGAGGCGGTGCTGCGGGGCTTTACCGAGTACCTCATGACCTACGCGCTTGGCCGCCGCATCGAGCCGAGCGACGGTCCGACCATCCGCGCCATCGTGCGCGACGCCTCGAAGAACGGTTACCGGTTCTCGTCGTTCGCCCTCGGCGTCGCGAAGAGCGCGCCGTTCACCCGCGGAAAAGCTCAGCAAGCACCCACGCAACGGGCCGTCGACATGGCTGCCGCGACGGCAAAGCCGGTTTTCGATAGCGCGGTTTCACGCTAGATTTTCGACAACTCGCACCGGTCTCAAGAGACGTTCTCAAAGGAGCAGGAAGCTCATGTTCATCAAGAAGTCGCACATCTCCCGCCGCGCCGCCCTTCG
Organism: Vicinamibacteria bacterium; assembly: GCA_035432945.1. Lineage (GTDB taxonomy): Bacteria > Acidobacteriota > Vicinamibacteria > Fen-336 > JAGNNV01 > JAGNNV01. The sequence continues at coordinate 6,032 of DAORUA010000064.1, forward strand.
CGGGCTCGGGGCCACCGTGGCCCTGCCCTTCCTCGACGCCATGATCCCCGCGCGCACCGCCTTCGCGAAGACCGGGCTCGGCAAGGTCCGCTTCTCGGCGATCGAGATGGTGCACGGCTCGGCGGGCAGCACCGCCATCGGCATCGAGAAGAACATGTGGGCCCCGGCCGCGGTCGGTCGTGACTTCGACCTGTCGCCCTCGTCGCTCCAGCCCCTCGACCCGTACCGGCAACACCTCACCATCGTCAGCAACACCGATGTGCGGAACGCCGAGGCCTTCAATCCGCCCGAGATCGGCGGCGACCACTTCCGCTCGAGCGCCACTTTCCTCACCCAGATGCACGTCAAGCAGACCCAGGGCTCGGACATCCTCGCCGGAACGTCTCTCGACCAGCTCTACGCCCAGCGGGTGGGCCAGGACACGGCCATTCCCTCGATGCAGCTCTCCATCGAGAACGTCGACCAGGCCGGCGGGTGCGCGTATGGCTATGCCTGCGTCTACACCGACACCATCAGCTGGGCCGCGCCCACCAAGCCCCTGCCCATGATCCGCGACCCGCGCGCGGCCTTCGACCAGCTCTTCGGCGTGGGCGCCACCGCGGCCGAGCGCACGGCCCAGCGAAACGCCGACAAGAGCATCCTCGACTGGATCACCGTCGAGGCCTCGCGGCTCAAGAAGACCCTCGGCGCCACCGACCAGGCCCGGCTCTCCGACTATCTCGACAACATCCGCGAGATTGAACGCCGCATCCAGAAGGTCGAAGCCTTCAACACGAGCGGCGAGATCCGCGAGATGCCCGAAGCGCCCATCGGCGTGCCCGACTCCTTCAAGGAACACGTGCGCCTGATGTTCGACCTCCAGGTCGTGGCCTTCGCGTCCGACGTCACCCGCGTCTTCTCCTTCAAGATGGCCCGTGACGGTTCGTCGCGCGCCTATCCCGAGAGCGGCCATCCCGGGCCTTTCCACCCGACCTCGCATCACCAGGACAAGGAAGACAAGATCCGGGACTTCGCGAAGATCAACAAGTACCACGTCGGCATGCTTCCGTATTTCCTCGACAAGCTGAAGGCGACCCCGGATGGCGAAGGCAACCTCCTCGACAACACCATGGTCCTCTACGGATCGCCCATGGGAAACTCGAACCTGCACAACCATCGCCGCTGCCCGCTGATCCTGCTCGGCCACGCTGGCGGCCGGTTGAAGGGCAACATGCACCTCAAGGCCAAGGACGAGACCCCGATGGCGAACGTGATGCTGAGCATGCTCCATACCCTCGGCCTCGACGACATGAAGTCGTTCGGAGACAGCACGGCTCCCCTCGATCTCAACGCGGTCTCCGCGTAGGTCCAGGCACCGAAAGGCTCCCCATGATGACCGCGCGAAGACACTCGATGGCGTGGGCCCTGGCCCTCGCCGCGCTTTCCCTGGGCGCTCTCGCCGTCGCGGGTGTTTCCACCAGCGTCCTCGACGCCGTGGCCTCGAAGGACAAGAGCGCGCTTCGAGCCCTGCTGAAGAATGGCGCCGATGTGAACGCCGCAAAGGGCGATGGGCTGACCGCCATCCACCAGGTGGCGATCGATGGGGACACCGAACTGGCGCAGCTCCTGATCTACGCGGGAGCCAATCTCAAGGCGACCACCCGCCTCGGCGGCTACACCCCTCTCCTGCTCGCCGCGAAGAACGGCGACGCCGCCATGATCGAAACCCTGCTCAAGGGCGGAGCCGATCCGAACCAGGCCACCACCAACGGGACGTCGCCCCTCATGTTCGCGGCGGCCTCCGGCAACGTGGCGGCGGTCAAGACGCTTCTCGACAAGGGCGCCGATATCGCCGCGAAGGAAAAGGCCATGGGCCAGACGCCCCTGATGTTCGCGGCCGCGAACGGGCGGATCGACGTGGTGAAACTGCTCGTCGGCCGAGGCGCCGACGTCAAGGCGACGACGAAGGTGGTGGATCTCTGGGCCTTCACCAAGGAAGCCGAAGAGGCCTTCGCGGCCGCGGTGGCGACCGCCGCCCCGGCGGCCAAGAAACCCGCCGAGGGCGAGGCGAAGACCGAGGACGCCGCGACGCTCGATACGGCGGCCAAGCCGGATGCGGCCACCGAAGCCGCCAAGGCCGCGGGCCTGGGAGGAGCCACCACTCTGAGCGCTCCCGCGAAGGCGCCCGCGGTCGCGAAGAAGGCTGAGATGAAGGACGGGCCCCCGAAGGTTGCCCTGACCCAGCCCCCTCCGGCAAAGCCCGCCGCCGACGCGAAGACGCCCCCGGCCGCCGCCGAGCCCGCGAAGACCGCGGAAGCGCCCAAGCCCAAGAAGCCCCTCGTCGGGGGAGTGGATCGCCCCTATCTCTACAACGAACTCGTCGCCGCCACCGGGGGCATGACCCCGCTTCACCTGGCCATCCGTCAGGGCCAGGCCGGGACGGTGAAGGCGCTGGTCGAGGCCGGGGCGGATGTCAACCTCGTGAGCGCGGGCGACAAGACCTCTCCGCTCCTGATGGCCATCGTCAACGGCCAGTTCGACATCGCGCTCTACCTGCTCGACCAGGGCGCCAATCCCAATCTCGCGAGCGAGAACGGGGCCGCTCCGCTCTACGCCGTGGTCAACGTGCAGTGGGCGCCGAAGGCCGGCTACCCGCAGCCGCGAGCGTACCTCCAGCAGAAGGCGTCCTATCTCGATCTCATGAAGGCGCTGATCGACAAGGGCGCCACGGTGGACGCGCGGCTCAAGAAGAAGGTCTGGTACCAGGGCTACAACTTCGATCTCTCCGGGGTCGATGAAACCGGGGCCACCGCGTTCTGGCGCGCGGCGTACGCCTCCGACGTCGATGCCATGAAGCTACTGGTCGCGCACGGCGCCGACCCGAACCTCCGCACCACCAAGATCGCCGGCCGCCCCCCCACCGGCGACGCCCGGCGCGAGGTCAAGGATGTCTCAGGCCTGCCTCCGGTCGCGGTGGGCGGCCCCGCCATCACCCCCCTGCAGGCGGCGGCCGGCGTCGGCTACGGCGAAGGCTTCGCGGCGAACTCGCACCGGTTCGCTCCCTACGGAATGCTGGCCGCGGTCAAATACCTCGTGGAGGAGCTGCACGCGGACGTGAACGCCGCGGATCACGAGGGCAACACCGCCCTTCATCATGCGGCGGCGCGCGGGGACAACGAGATGATCCAGTACCTCGTGTCCAAGGGCGCGAACGTCATGGCGGTCAGCCGCGAAGGCAAGACAACCGTCGACATGGCCAACTCCCCGGTGTCCCGGATCGAGCCCTTTCCGGCCACCATCGCCCTCCTGGAGAGCCTCGGCGCCAAGAACAATCACAAGTGCGTCTCGTGCGACACGGGTGCTACGAAGGCCGGCGCCAAGTAGTCAGGAGGCCTGAACGCGCTCCTCGGCGAGGAAGCCGGCGCTGCCGCAAAGCTTGCAGCGGCAGCCTTCAACGCGCGTGTCGACGACGCTCAGCACCAGGCCGCGACGCACCAGGATCTCGCACTCGGCGCCTTCCTTGTCCTTGCCGGTGAAGGTGAACCAGACGCTGGGCTGAAAGGCCTTGCCCCCCGCCCACCAGCGGAGCGAGGCCAGGGGGAAGATGAAGCCCGGCTCCCGCTCGTGCGCGCACGCGTACTTCGGCTTCGCGAAGACCCAGCCGCAGGAGGAACAGCGTTCCGCGGGCATCGGGATCGGGAACGGGTAGTAGTCGTTGCGGCCCATGGTAGCGGAGGGGAAGGCGGGGCCCGGCTGCAGGAAGAAGGTCGGCGTGGGGCTCCAGTAGACGGCGCTGCTCACCAGGACGACGCCGTCCTCCAGAGGCTTGCCGCAGCGCTCGCAGGCCCCCGTCCCTTTGCTCTGTTCGTCTGGCATGGCGCCAAATGTACAGACACCGGCACCAAGTTCCAAGCCCGGGCGCTCCCGATCCTCGAGGTTCCGAGTCCCGCGGGCCCCCTCGTCTATCATCCCGCGGTGATCCTGACTCTGGCTCTGGCCGCGTTTCTTGCGGTCCCCGCGCAAGCCGTGGCCCCGAAAGCCGCGGTTCCGCCCGAGGATGCGAGGGCCATCCTGTCCGGCTTCGACGCCCGGTCCCGGACCATCCGCGACTTCACCGCGAAGTTCACCCAGACCTACCGCTCCGGCGCGCTCGGGCGGGCCATCGTCGAGACCGGCACGGTCAAGGTGAAGCGGCCGTCCCGGATGCTCTTCGAGTACCTGACTCCCGACCGGAAGCTCTTCGTGGCGGATGGCGAGACCTACTACTTCTACGTCCCGCGCGACAGGCAGGTGATGATCCAGAACCAGCGGGGCGACAAGCGGGCGACCGCGCGGATTCTGGCCGAGGGCCGTCTGCTCGATCACTTCAAGTGCGTGGGCGAAGAGAAGGATGCCCTGGGCCGCAAGCTGATCCTGGCCCCCCTCGAGAACGACGCGGACGTGACCCGCATCAGCGTGGTGTTCGACGGGCAGTTCCGGCTCCTGGCCCTGGAGATCCAGGACGCCGAAGGCTCCACCTCGCGCCTGGTCTTCGATGGTTTCAAGGAGAATGTGGGTCTTCCGGACTCGGCGTTCCGGTTCGAAGTCCCCAAGGGCGTTGAGGTGATTTCATGATGAGACGGATCCCCCTCCTGGCCACCTGCGCCATGTTCCTCGCGGGCCTCGGTTGCGCCACCTCGTCGGCGTTCAGGGCGGGCGAGAAGGCCGAGAGGCTCGGCGACTTCGACCGCGCCACCCTCGAGTATTCGAAGGCGGTGAAGGAGAAGCCCGAGTGGCTGGATGCCCGCCTGGCTCTCCAGCGCGCGCGCCGGCGCTCGGCCGAAGAGCATCTCACCCAGGGGCGGCGGATGGCCGCCCGCGGCCTCTACAAGGACGCGCTCGACGAGTACCAGCTCGCCCTCGATCTCGATGGCTCGCAGACCGGGCTCGTCGAGGAGATGGAAGGCGTTCGCCGGAGCCGGAACGCGGGGCTCATGCCGAAATCGGTCACCGCGATCAAGCAGTCGGCGCGGGAGCGGAGCCTGCCCGGGCTGGAGATCGAACCGGCGCTCGACACTCCCATGGGCTTCAAGTTCGAGGGCGCGGACGTCAAGGAGGCCTACAAGACCCTGGGCCTGGTGGTGGGCGTGAACTTCGTATTTGAATCCGGGGTGGTCCCGTCGCCGGTGACCCTCGAGATGAAGGACGCTCCTTTCGAGCAGGCGCTCAAGGCCGTGTCCATGGCCAGCAAGACCTTCACCCGAGTCATCGGCCCGAAGCTCATCCAGGTCATACCGGACACGCCGAGCAAGCGGCGGGACTATGAAGACCAGATCGTGAAGACCTTCTACCTGTCGAGCGCGGATCTCAAGGAAGTGGTGGACGTGCTCCGCATCTCGCTGGGAGCGCGCCGGGTGGCTCCCCTGGCCGGCGGCAACGCCCTCACCATCAACGACACGCCCGAGAAGGTGGCGGCGGCAGAGCGCATCATCGAGTCGCTCGACAAGCGGCACGGCGAAGTCGTGGTGGAGGTCGAGATCCTCGAGGTCAACCGCCAGAAGATGCTCGATTACGGCATCGAGATCAACTCGATCAGCGCCACCGGCGTCATCACTCCCGGCATCCTGGGCGGGGCTTTCCCCGATCCCACCAAGGTCACCACCCTCGAGAGCGAGCCCTACAAGAAGAGCAACATCATCGTCTCCGGCCTGCCCGGCGTGGTCTACCGGCTCCTCCGCACCGACGGCTCCTCCCGTCTCCTCGCGAATCCCCAGTTGCGGGTGAGCGAGGGACAGACCGCGACCGCGCGTTTCGGCGACCAGGTTCCCGTTCCCGTGACCACCTTCGCGGCCATCGCCACCGGAGGGGTGGCCCAGCAGCCCATCACCTCATTCGAGTACAAGAACGTCGGCATCAACATCGACGTCACGCCGCGCGTGCACCAGGACGGAGACATCACCCTTCAGCTCAAGCTGGAGATCTCCCAGGTCGGCGCCCCCGGTTTCGGCGGCCTGCCCACGTTCAACAATCGGACCGTGACCTCGGTCCTCCGGCTCCGGGACGGAGAGACCAACATCCTCGCCGGTCTGATCAACGATCGGGAGTCGACCTCCTTGTCGGGCCTCCCCGGAATCTCCAGCATTCCCATCATCGGCCGGATTTTCGGTCGCACCCAGAAGGAAGCCACCGAGACCGACATCATCATGACCCTCTCTCCCCGCATTCTGTACAAGCCCGAGTTCTCGGAGACCGACATGAAGTCCTTCTCGGTGGGCTCCGACTCCTCGCCGCTTCTCTTCGAGGTGCCGCCCGCGGTGCAGCCGGTGATGCCGCCCCAGGCGCCCCCGGTTCTGCTGCCCACCCCCATGCCGCGCCCCGAGCCGATCCGGGCGCCCGCCCCCGCACCCACCCCCACGCCGCATCCGTAGCCAGCGCCGCCCATGCTCTCCCGCCTCAAGACCATCATCGCGCTCATGCGCAATCCCAAGGTCTCGAAGCTCCCCAAGTTCCTGGTGGTGGGCGCGATCCTGTACATCCTGATGCCCTTCGACGCCATCCCGGACGTGGCGCCGGTGGTGGGCTGGCTCGACGACCTCATGTTCCTGATCGGCGCGCTCGGCCTGCTCCTGGGCGCCGCGCCGAGGTCGAAGCCAGCGACGCCCACGGGCCCCATCATCGACGTCACCCCCGAGCCCCCGGGGCCCGAGCCTCCACCGTCCCGCTAGGCTAGACTCCGCCGCGACTCCCATGCCCGGTCGTGTCGCCCTCGTCGCTTCCTGCCGCACTCCCTTTGCGAAGTCGGGCGAGGTATTCAAGGACCTCAGCGCCCTCGACCTCGCCAAGGTCGCGGTGCAGGGGCTGATCGAGCGCAGCGAGGTCGATCCGAAGCTCATCGGAACTCTCGTGATGGGCCAGGTGGTCCCGTCCATCAAGGCCCCCAACCTGGGTCGGGAGACCGGCCTCGGCGCGCTCCTGCCGAGAAGCGTGCCCGCCCACACCATCAACCGGGCGTGCGCCTCGTCCAATCAGGCCATCGCCGACGTCGCCTCCGCGATCCTCATGGGGCATATCGACGTGGGAATCGCGGGTGGGGCGGAGTCGCTTTCGTCAGTGCCCATCCTGCACTCGAAGGGCATGGCGAACGCGCTCGTCGCCGCCTCGAAGGCGCGGAGCCTTGGCGGACGCCTCGGGGCTTTCTCCCGGGTGCGCTTCAAAGACTTCATTCCCGACGCGCCCGCCATCGCCGAACCGTCCACCGGTCTTTCCATGGGCCAGTCGGCCGAGCAGATGGCGAAGGACAACGGGATCTCGCGCGCGGAACAGGACGAGATCGCGTTCCGCTCCCACCAGAATGCCGCGAAGGCTCGCGATGACGGGCGGCTGGGCCGGGAAATCACGCCCGTGCACGTTCCTCCGAAGTACGCCACCACCGCCACCACCGACGGCCTCATTCGCGCGGACACGTCGATGGAGGCTCTCGCCAAACTGAAGCCGGTGTTCGACCGCCGGTTCGGCTCGGTGACCGC
>DAORUA010000065.1:0-13434 GCA_035432945.1 Vicinamibacteria bacterium
CGCCCTGCGCGCGGCGGATGTCGATCCGATCGTGGCTTTGCGGGACGAGTAGCTCACTACCAAGCTGGTGCTGTCCGTGCTGTACCCCCCTCACGTCATTGCGAGGAGCCACTCGGAAGGTCCGGCGACGAAGCAACCCCCGCCCACCACTACCCGCCCATCCGGGCGCGGGGCTGATAGTGGCTGGCGGGGGTTGCTTCGTCGCCGTACCGAAACGAATGGCTCCTCGCAATGACGACCCAGGTGATTCCTGCTGCACGGGCTGGGTAGCGGGAGTTGAAACGCCCAGCTGCCCTTGTCAAACTCCCGCCCGTTCCACAAGTCCCCTGGAGATCCTTCATGAACCGACCCTCTCGAATCGCGCTCGCCCTGGCGGCCAGCACCCTTGCCGCCGCCGGACTGGTCCACGCTCAGTCCAGACCCGCGGAGGATCTCGCGGCCCGCGCGAAGCGGATCCACGCCGAGGCCATCGTCCTCGACACCCACATCGACACCACCCAGCGTCTCCTCCAGCCGGGCTGGAGTTTCTTCGACCGCCACGAGCCCAATGCCCGCGGCCAGCGCGGTCCGGGCGCGCGGGGCAACCACGTCGACTATCCGCGCATGCGCGAAGGCGGTCTCGACGGTCTGTTCTTCTCCATTTACATGGCCGGGACGGTGACCGGTCCCCCGGCGGTGAAGCGGGCCCTGGAGCAGATCGATGCCGTTGTGGGCCTTGTCGATGCCCGGCCCGACGCGATGGTCCTCGCCACCACCGCGGCCGAAGTTCGCGCCGCGCACAAGGCGGGGAAGGTCGCAGCCCTCATGGGCATGGAAGGCGGCCACATGATCGACGAGAGCCTGCCCGTCCTGCGCGACTACGCGCGGCTCGGAGTTCGATATCTCACTCTCACCCATTCGGTGAACACCACCTGGGCCGACTCCTCGGGCGACAAGCCCGCGCACGACGGCCTCACCGCCTTCGGCAAGGACGTGGTCCGCGAACTGAACCGCCTGGGAGTCATGGTCGACGTCTCGCACATCGCCGACAAGACCTTCTTCGATGCCCTGGCCGCGAGCCGCGCGCCCCTGCTTGCCTCCCATTCGTCCTGCCGCGCGCTCACCGGCCATGTCCGCAACATGACCGACGACATGATCAAGGCCCTGGCCGCGAAAGGCGGGGTGATCCAGATCAACTACCTCAACAGCTACATCGACGAGCCGCTGCGCCTTGCCGAAGAAGCGAGGCAGCCGCAGGTCGACGCGATCCGCAAGGACATGGCGGCCAGGTACCCGGGCGCCGAGAACGCGGAGAAGCGGATGATGGAAACCATCGCCGCGGTGGTGGCGCTTCAGCCCGCCCTCCCCGTCGCGCAGTGGCAGCGCATCGTCGATCACATCGACCACGCGGTGAAGATCGCGGGCGCCGACCACGTGGGCCTCGGGTCCGACTTCGACGGCGCGTCGATGCCGGAGGGCATGGAGGACGTGACGCGCCTGCCGAAGATCACCGAGGAACTCCTGCGCCGCGGCTACACGGAACCGCAGATCAAGGGCATCCTGGGCGAGAACCTGCTGCGTCTCATGGAGCGGGTCGAGGCGGTTTCGCGGGAGATTCAGAACGAGGCGAAAGCCGCCCGCTGAGGCCGTCCGGACCTGGCGGGCCCGCCTGGTCGTCCGAAACGGCGACTATCCCGACATCCGAACCCGGCCCCGGGAGGGCTTTTAGAGGCCTTCGCTCGGCTTTAGACGGCCGCCGAGCGTAAAGTTTGCCGCAAAGTCTGCGCAGCGTGCGCATTCTTACGAAATGATTTCGCCCACCGGGACTCCTAAAGTGCCCTGCTATGGGCGTTTTTGAGGAATTGAGTGCCCGCCACGGCCTGGCGCAGCATTTGCTCCTTGCCCAGGCCAGTTGTCAGATCAAACCGGGACCACCTCTCAGATGGGGAGGTCCGCTTCGAAAGGGAACATCCTATGCGTCACTCGTTGCTGGTATCCGCGCTCGCAGGCGCCCTCCTGATGTGCGGAGGCAGTTCAGCCTTCGCGCAAGCCAAGAGTTCTCCGCCCGACAAGGGATCGTTCGACGCGACGGACTGCAAGGCCTGTCACGAGACGGCAGTCACGAAGATGGAGCAGACGAAGCACGGTGGTCTGGCCGAAAGCTGCGCCACCTGCCACGACCGCGACAAGTCGCTGGCTCACTCGAAGGACCGCGCTGACGGCAAGGAAACGCCTGGACCGTCGGTCAAGTCGTTGACCGCGAACCAGATCAACACCACGTGCCTTGAGTGCCACGAGAAGAGCAATCAGGCGAACTGGGCGGGCGGGAAGCACGAGACCCGGAACGTGTCCTGCACGAACTGTCACTCGATCCACGCCTTCAAGTCGGTGAAGGCCCAGTTGAAGACGGCGACGGATTCGGAGACCTGCTTCACCTGCCACAAGACGCAGCGGGCGATGGGTCAGCGGACGTCGCACCACCCCGTTCGCGAGGGGAAGATGTCCTGCTCTTCGTGCCACAACCCGCACGAGGGTTCGCGGCCGAAGATGCTGAAGGCGGAGTCGACGAACGAGCTGTGCTACACCTGCCACGCCGAGAAGCGGGGTCCGTTCCTCTTCGAGCACGCGCCGGTTCGCGAGGACTGCGCGTCCTGCCATGAGCCGCACGGAACGAATCACAAGCGGCTGCTCACGCAGAAGCTGCCGAACCTCTGCTGGAACTGCCACCTCACCGGCTCCGGCCACTTCGGATCCGGCGACAATCTGTCGACCGAACTGGGCGCGCGGAGCGCTCCGGTTGGAGCGCCCTCAGGCTACCCGACCGCGAACTCGCGGTTCATCGAGAAGGCGTGCAAGAACTGCCACATCAACCTGCACGGCTCCAATTCGCCTTCGGGCGCGTACTTCGTGAGGTAAGCCATGAAAAAGACAATGAAAGTCACCACATTCCTGGCCTGCCTCATGGCGGCTCCTCTCGCCATGGCGCAGCCCACGGCCTTCGGCCTTGGGACCAGCAACTGCGCGAGCAACAGCTCCGAGAGCAAGGGCGGGCAGATCTCCGTCGGCGTGCTCGGACGGGACGACGTGTCGTCTTCGAAGTTCACGGAATATCGTGAAGTTCCGAAGGGGGTCTCCGTGCCCTGCTTCAACCTGTTTTCGAAGACGGACAAGCTCGACTTCAACCTGTTCGGCTACAACGCCAGTCAGGACGACCAGCGCTACCTGGGCTGGTTCAAGACCAGCACGTTCGATCTGATCTTCGATTACAACTCGACTCCGCACCAGATGGGCAACAACGGCAAGTCGATCTTCGCCGAGTCTTCGCCCGGGGTGTGGACGATGCCTACGACTCAGCGCCAGGTGCTCGAGGCCGCCAACAACCTGACGCCGACCGCGGGTCGGACCGTGGCCTTCTATGACGCTCTGCTCGCCCCGACGTTGGCGTCGACGAACAACGTCGACATCACCGCCCTGCGCCAGCGGGGGACGACCACTCTCGACCTCGGCAAGAAGCTGCCCTTCGACCTGACCTTGAGCTACATGCGCGAGCTCAAGTCCGGCTACCGTACGGACAGCGGCGGCAACGTTCGCGGCCAGGTGAATCCGTCCTACGAGGTTCCGGAACCACTGAACGAGATCACCCAGGACTTCGGCATGCGGGCGGCCTACGAGTTCAAGAAGGGCAACCTGCACGCGGCCTTCAACCGGAACCTGTACGACAACCGGGCGGAGACCCTGATCATCGACAATCCGTTCCAGGCCTTCGACGCGCCGTACACCAGCACCACGGGCGGACCCGCGAATGGCCGGTTCATCAACGCTCCGGACAACGAGGCCAGCACGACCAACCTCGGCTTCCTGTTCAAGCTCGCGAAGCAGACCCGCATTGGCGGCGACTTCACCATGGGGAAGTGGACCCAGAACGCGCCCTTCTATCCCTATACGAACAACACGGTGGTCCTGACCCCCGCAGGCGTCCGGGCCGACAGCCTGGCGGCGCTCCAGAAGCCGTCGTTCGACGGCAAGATCGACACCACCACGCTCAACCTGACCTTCTCGTCGCGGCCGACCGAGAACCTCGCTCTTCGCGCGTCGTACCGCAGCTACGACCTCGAGAACAAGACCAACCGCTTCGTCATCACCGGCGATACCGCGGTCTCGGACCGCGTCTGGACTCCGGTGACGCCGTCCGCCGACGCGCCCTACGGTCATCTCACCGCCAACGTCTATGACACCAAGACGACGCGGTTTGTGGCGTCCGCCGCCTACGACATCGGCGACCTCACCCTCGAAGGCCAGTACCGGATCGGCCGCATCGAGCGGACCAGTCGGGAAGCGGAAAAGGGCGACGATGACGGCTACGCGATCACCGCCTTGTTCCGGGCCAAGGACTGGCTGAATTTCCGCGGGACCTACGACGACTCCGAGCGGACGGCCGAAGGTCACACGGTCTACGGGTTCCAGATGGACGAGGCCGAGCGCAGGACGAAACGCACGGGCATGCAGGTCGAGTTCTCGACCTCCAAGAATCTCGACCTGAGCTTCGCGTACTTCCGGCGCGACGTCGAGTACCCGAATCGGCCGAACCGGGTTCCGGTGACCTCCGGCGCGCCGACCCCCGGCGGGACCGCCTTCCCCAACACCCCGAGCGGTCTGCTCGAAGCGAAGTACGACTCGTACACCGCCGAGGTCAATTACGCGCCGAACGATCGAGTCGAACTCGGCGCCTACTACACCTACGAGAAGGATGCGACCACCAACCAGTGGTCCACCACTACCGGGCTCAATCTGAACAACCTGCTCAACTACGCGGGCAGCGACAAGACCGACACGTTCGGCCTGAACGCGATGTTCGAACTCAAGCCGGAAATCTGCAAGCTCACCGTGAGCGCCATGCGCCAGAAGGTGGACGGCCTCATGGACATCACGGCCCGCGAGGCGGGCTCGTTCTACACCCCGGGCCGTACCACCCTCATCCCGTCGGGACAGGGCGGGGCCGCGGACATCGACCAGTGGGACGATACCGAGCTGACCTCCGTCCAGGCGCAGCTGGACTACACCGTAGCTACGGCCTGGACGCTGTCCGCGGGCTACTGGTACGAGAAGTACGACTTCAAGGATGCGTACACCGCGGGCAACCTGCTCATGCCGCAGAGCGTGTACATCTTCTTGAAGGCTGACAAGGGCGCGTACAACGCCAACGTGGTCTTCGCGAAACTGGCCTACACCTTCTAAGGATGGCCGGACCGGTCGCCTGAATGTCACCGATCGGTTAGACGCACCGGGACCGGCACCAAAGTGCCGGTCCTTTTTGTTTCACCGGGCCTCCTCTTCGTGGCACTCGGGAGGCCCTGCCGCACTCCAGAAGGGAGATTCTCCTTGAAACCCACCCGCACTCCAGCCGTTCTCCTCGCCGCCTCGCTCCTCCTCGCCGCCCCAGCCCTGCTGCGCGCGGACGAGGGGATGTGGATGCCGCAACAGATTCCCGAGCTTGCCGCCCGGCTCAAGGCCATGGGGTTCACCGGCGATCCGAAATCCTTCGCCGACCTCACCGGCCAGCCGATGGGGGCGATCGTGTCGCTCGGCGGCTGCACCGCATCCTTCGTGTCCCCTGACGGTCTGATCGTCACCAACCACCATTGCGTCACCGGCCAGTTGCAGTTCAACTCCACCCCCCAGCAGAACCTGCTCCAGGACGGGTATCTCGCGAAGACCCGCGAGCAGGAACTCTCCGGAGGGCCGACCGCCCGGGTGTTCGTGACCACCGCGGTCACCGAGGTGACGAGCCAGATCACCGGAAGCATCGACCCCAAGAGCACGGACCGGCAGCGCTTCGAGCTCATCGATCGCCGGGTGAAGGAGCGCGTGGCCGCCTGCGAGAAGAGCGGGCAGCGCTGCACCGTGGCCTCGTTCTTCGAGGGCCACAAGTACTTCGAGATCAGCCAGCTCGAGATCCGCGACGCGAGGCTCGTCTACGCGCCCACGGCCGACATCGGCACCTTCGGGGGCGAGACCGACAACTGGCGCTGGCCGCGGCACACCGGCGACTGGAGCTACCTGCGCGCCTACGTGTCCCCGGATGGGAAGCCCGCTCCCTACGCCAAGGAGAACGTGCCCTACAAGCCGAAGCACTGGCTTCAGGTCTCGGCCGCGGGGCTCAAAGAGAACGACCTCGTCTTCGTGGTCGGCTATCCCGGACGCACCCAGCGCTACCAGACCTACTCCGAGGTGAAGGAGACCACCGACTGGAGCATGCCTCTCTCCATCCGGCTGGCCGAGGAGCAGATCGCTCTTCTCGAGAAGATCACGAAGGGCAACCGGGACCTGGCCATCAAGGCCGCCGCCCGCGTCCGCGGACTGAATAACGGCCTCACCAACCAGAAGGGCATGCTCGAAGGACTGGTGAAGGGCGGCGCTCTTGCCATCAAGGAGAGCCGCGAGAAGGACCTCGTCGCCTGGATCGACGCCGATCCCGCGCGTAAGCAGAAGTATGGCGACGTGTTGCCGGCGCTGCGCGCCCTGCAGGCCGAGGGCGAGAAGACCCGCGAGCGCAACAGCGTGCTCGGCGGTCTTTCCGGGGCCTCCGCGTACCTGGCTTCGGCGCAGTCTCTCTACCGCCTGGCCAACGAGCGTCCGAAGCCCGATATGGAGCGGGAGTCCGGCTTCCAGCAGCGCGACTGGGTGCGCATCAAGGAAGGCCAGGAACGGACCCAGCGCTCGCTGGATCCCATCCTCGACCGCGGCCTCCTGCGCTGGGCCATGGCCCGCGCCGCCGCCCTGCCGGCGGACCAGCGAATCGAGCCGCTCGACGCGCTGGCCGGCTTGAAGCCTGAGATGTCGAAGGCCGACGCGGAGAAGGCGATCGACGCCTACCTCGACGGGCTGTACGCGGGCACCAAGATGGGTGACCTCGCCTTCCGCATGAGCCTGTTCGAGATGTCGAAGGACGAGTGCGGCGCCAGCGATGACTCATTCATGAAGCTCGCGATCGCGCTCCACCCGCTCGGCGAAGCGAACCGCGAAGCCATGAAGAACCGGCAGGGCGCCTACCTGCGTCTGCGTCCGCGGTACATGGAGGCCGTGCTGGCCAAGGCGGGCGGCCTCGCCGCTCCCGACGCGAACAGCACGCTGCGCGTGACCTACGGGCAGGTGAAGAGCGTCGGCGCGAAGGACGGCCTGGTCTGGACGCCCTTCACCACCCTGAAGGGCGTGGTCGCGAAGCACACCGGCGAGGGTGAGTTCAACGTGCCGGAGCGGCAGCGCGAGGCGGTCAAGGCGCTGCGCGCCGGCAAGACGACGCCGTACATGGACGGAGCCCTCAAGGATGTGCCGGTCAATTTCCTCTCGACCGTAGACACCACCGGCGGCAACTCCGGATCGCCGACCTTGAACGCCAAAGGCGAGCTGGTCGGGCTGCTCTTCGACGGCACCTATGAGACGGTGGCCTCGAACTACCTGTTCGACCCCATCCTGACCCGCTCCATTCACGTGGACGCGCGTTACATGCTGTGGACGATGACCGAGGTGGACGGCGCCGCCAACCTGATCAAGGAACTCGGGATCAAGTAGCGAAACCGGTCGCGGACTTCTATATTCCCTTTCGCCTTCGCCCGGAGGGCGAAAGGGAATCGTTCCCGAAAGCAGGAGGCCAATCCGTCATGGATCTCGTCGAACCGTTCCTGTCCCTGGTCATCTATCCCACGACCCCCGAGGCGCAGACTCGCCATGCCGACAACCTGACGCGCCTGGCCGCGGAGAAGATCCGGCTCCTGCCCGGCTTCCTGCGAGGCCGGGTCTTCCTCTCCGAGGACGGAGAGAGCATCGTGAGCCTCGCGGAGTGGAGCGACCGCCAGTCGTTCGAGGCGTTTCGTCGGAGCGAGTTCGGGCAGTCGGCCACGCTCCTGCTCGCGAATCTCAACCCGAAATCGTACTGGCTGCGTCACCACAGCGCCCTCGAAGCCCCCTGACGCTTCGCGGGCCTACCGTTCGAGCTCTCTGACGAAGGCGTCGAGGTCCGCGGTCCAGAGTTGCGGGTCGTTGATGACGTGGTGGCCGTTCAGGCCGGCCGCGCGGGCGTAGGCGTGGAAGGTTCCGCGGCCGCCGGCCCCGGCGAACACCGCGAAGTTCCCGCGGCTGTGCGCCATGCTGTAGAAGGTGTCGTTTTCGCCGTACATCCAGATGGTGGGTGAGGGCAGCCGGCCTCCCCGCTCGAACAGCGAACGGTTCACCGCCGGGCCGTCCACGCACCCCTCCGAAAGCCAGCCACCCACGAAGTTGATGGCGCCGAGAGAGACGCCCGGGCGCTCCGCGGCGTGGGTCACGGCGAGCAATCCGCCCCGGGAAACACCCGCGCTCAGAAGTCGCGTCCCATCGACATCGCCACGGCCGATCAGGTACCGGTGCGCGGCGTCCACATCAGCCATCGCGTGCTCGAACCCGGCGAGCGATGGGGCCATCACGCACGAGTAGCGCGATCGATCGGGGGTGAAGCCCTCGTCGTAGACGCCGTCGGACGCGCCCCGGCCACGGCGCTGGGGAAAGGCGATGAGGAAGCCTCGCTCCACGAAGAACCTGGCGATGGCCTCGTTCGTGTAGGTGAGCGCGAAGAGAGAGGGGTCATCCCCGTTCCCGGTCGATCCGTGGTGAAACATCACGGCGGGGAAGGGGCCCGGCCCAGGGGGTTTGAAGATAACCACCTCGAGGGTGACGGAGCGGCCGTCCTCGACGAAGGGTGTGGGCGCCCGCTCCGTGATCCGCTCCGCGAACGCGCTGCAGCGGGCGCCGTCCCAGGAACTCGCGGACGCGCAGACGCCCGACCGCGCTTCACCGCCGCACGAAACCAGGGCCAGAGCGAGCAAGCTCGCGAAGCCTCCGCCACTTGAGGTCGGCACCTTCTCGAGAACTACTCCGCGCGAAGCGCACGGGCGGGATCGACGCTCAGCGAACGTCGAGCCGGAATATAGGCGGCCAGAAGTGCGGCTGCGGCGAGCAGCCCGCTGAAGCCGAGCACCGTCCAGACGTCGACGCTCACTGCGCCCTGCAGAAGACTCGAAAGGAGCCGGCTCAAGGCGATTCCCGCGGCTCCTCCGAGGGCGAGGCCACCCGCGGTCAGCCATGCCGCCTGACCCATGGTCAGACGGAGGACATCGCCATGCGATGCCCCAAGGACGAGCCGCACACCGATCTCGAGAGTTCGCAGGCTCACCCGGTAGGCCATGACCCCGTAAACGCCGGTCAACGCCAGCAGAAGGGCGAGGCCGGAGAGGATCGTCATGATGCTCGCCACGAACCTCAAGCCGATCGTCGCGTTGCCGATCGAACGCTTCATGCTCCAGACCGCGAAGGCAGGCTGGTAGGGGTCGGCCAGGGCTATCGCGCGCCGCGCGTCCCGGGCGAGCGCTTCGGGATCGCCCGAGGTGCGAACCGCGAACGAAACGGCGAGCCGGGGTTCCTGAGCGTAGGGGCGGTAGTACGTGGGGTAGTTGCGACGACCGAACCATTGATGAACGACATCGCCGCAGACGCCGATCACCGTGACCATCGGCGCGTCCGCGTCACCCGCCCGGAAGCGTCGGCCAAGCGGATCGAGGCCCGGCCAGTGGCGCTCCGCGAAGGCGCGGCTCACCACCGCGACCTGCTGCGCTCCCTCCGCGGCATCGTCCCGAGCGTCGATGGCCCGCCCCGAATAGAGAGGCAGCTTCATGGTCTCGAAGAAGGTCGGTGAGACCGTGCGCGAGTCGGCGACGGGGAGTTCGGAATCCTCCTTCGCCGCGTCCCCTTCGGCGCGAATCCGCCTTCCGGAGTTGGAGTTCCTCGAGGGAAGAACATTCGTCGCCGCCACCGCGGTGACGCCGGGCATCTCGCTCAATCGGGCGAGCGACTCACGCACGAATGTGCGTCGGGTTTCCTGATCGGCATGTTTGCCTTCCGGCAGCGATACGTTGAGGGCGAGCAGATTTTCGGGGTCGTAACCCTGGGGTCCCTCGATGAGCGTCCACGCGCTGCGGGCGGCGAGGCTCGCCACCAGCACCAGGGCGAGGGCGGCGGCGATCTGGGACACGACGAGGGCGCTCCGGCCTCGCTGACGTGACGCGCCTTCGGTGCTGGCGCGGCCGCCTTCTTTGAGAGCATCGGTGAGATCCGGACTCGACGCGCGCCGCGCCGGGGACAGGGAGAAGAGGAGGGCCGAGAGCGTGGCCAGGGCGAGGCCGAAGAGCATGGCGCGACCGTCGAGATCGATGCTCGACCAGCCGTTCAGGAAACGCGCGATCTCGGCCGGCATCATGTCCTTCATGGCCCGCGCTCCGAGGGCAGCGGTGGGCAGCGCCACGACCATCGCCATCAGGGAGGTGACGAGACCTTCGGTGAGAAGCTGGCGGAGGATCCGCGACCTCGCGGCGCCGAGCGCTTGGCGGACCGCGATCTCGCGACGCCGCTCGGCCCCCCGGGCGAGGAGGAAGTTCGCGACGTTGATGCAGGCGATGAGGAGAACGAGACCGGCGCCGAGCTGGAAGAAACCGAGCACGGGGCGAAGGCCCTGATCTTCGAAGCCGCGAGTCAGCGTCTCGACGCGCACCATTCTCCCCTTGTTGACAGTGGGACGGGCGGCTTCCAGGCGCTTCGCGATGGTCGAAAGCTCCGCGCGGACACGATCGATGGAGGCGTCCGGCTTGAGAAAGCCGATGCTGGTCAAGGACCCTTGGTCGGGTGGGGCCGCCCCCGCCGCGGGCAGGACGAGCGGACTCCAGATCTCAGCGCCTTCGGGAAACTGAAAGCCCTCGGCTGCGATGCCAACCACGCTGTAGCTCACGCCGTCCATGACCACGCTTCGGCCGACCACATTCGCGTCGCCTCCAAACGCCCGTTGCCACAGACCGTGGCCGATGACCACCGACGGTGCGGCGCCCGCCTTCCCCTCCTCGGCCAGGAAGCTCCGGCCGGAATGAAGCTTGACGCCCAGGGTCTGAAAGAACCCGGGTGAGACCTTGAAGCCGGATACCCGTTCCGGCGTGTCGTCTCCCCGCAGGTTGGCGTTCCAGTACTCGAGGGCCACCAGAGCGTCGAGAGTTCCCTTCGATTGCTCGCGGAAATCCAGGAAGTTCGCGGGCGAGATGTTCCACTGGTCGAACGAATCGCTGGCGGGTGAGGTTTCCCATATCCGCACGAGGCGATCCAGATTCGGAAAGTCGAGCGGCCTCAGCAGCATGGCGTCCATGATCGTGAACATGGCGATATTCGCGCCGAGCCCGAGGCCGAGCGTCACCACGAGGAGCAGACTGACAGCTCGCCGCCGCCACATCGAACGGAGGGCGAGCCTGATATCGGCGAAAAGATGGTCCCGCATGACTCAGACTAACGCTTACCGGTCACCGTCGGTTCCCTTTCACGGGCTCGCGGACGAACCAGACCCGCGTTCCCTTCGGCGGCCGGTGGCACGGTTCTCCACGGTCTCGCCCGACGAACTTCGACCGCCGCGTCGTCGATTTGCGGCGGTCCGAAGGCCAGGCCTCAGCGACCGGAGTCGAGATGCCAGCCCGGGTGGAGCCAGCCCTTCCCCGAGTGCAGGAAGATCTCCGTGCAGCGGCCTGCGACCGTGTTGGATGCGCCGGCCTTGTCCGCGGTCGTGAAGCTGAAGCCGCAGTAGATGATCCGGACGTTCCCGAGCTTCTGGATGCGATTGTCGCTGAAGCGAAGATCGGTGAGCTTGTTGCCGGCGGCGGCGAAGCCCTCCGAATCCGCGATGGTCTCGGCCCGGCTCCGGAAGGGCCCGTCACCCGCGCCGATGCCCACGAAATCCGGGGGGAGGATCTTCAGCAGGGCGTCGCGTTTGCCGCCGAACCAGTCGCGCCAGACGGTCTCGCGGACCTTCAGCAGTTCTTCATCGGAACCGGGCGCGTCCGCGGCGGTGGCGGCGAGGGGCAGGGCAAGGAGGCTCGCCACCGCCACTCGTCTCGTCGGCTTGATTTCCGGAGGCATGGTCTTCTTCATGCCGGAAATCGTACCCGGCGAGGGCGACCGGGACTTCCGGATTCCTGCTAATTTGCGACGAAGGCCTCGAGGATCTTCCGGCCCTGGTCGGAACCCAGGATCGGCTCACTGGCCCGCTCGGGGTGAGGCATCAGGGCCACCACGTTCCGGCCCGCGTTGCAGATCCCGGCGATGGCGTTGCGGCTGCCGTTCACGTTGGCCTCGTCGGTGACCTGCCCGGAGGGATCGCAGTACCTGAAGACAACCCGGCCCTCGGCCTCGATCCGGGCCAGCGACTCGTCGTCGAGGTAGAGGTTCCCGTCGCCGTGGGCGATGGGCATGGCCATCACGTCGCCCTGCTTCAGGCCCTTCGTGGCCGCGGTGTTCACAGCCTCGATCCGGATGTGCACGCGCTGGGACAGGAACTTCACGTGCTGGTTGCGCAGCATGGCGCCATCGAGCATCCCCGCTTCCTGGAGGATCTGGAAGCCGTTGCAGATGCCGAGGACGCGGCCGCCCTTCTCCGCGAAGGCTTTCACCGAATTCATGACCGGAGAGAAGCGCGCGATGGCCCCGGTGCGCAGGTAGTCGCCGTAGGAGAAGCCGCCGGGGATGACGATCGCCTCCGAGCCCTGGAGATCGGCGTCCTTGTGCCAGAGGAAGCGAGCCTCCTGGCCGAGGACCTCGCCGAAGACCCGCTCCGTGTCGTGATCGCAGTTGCTGCCCGGAAAGACGACGACGCCGACCTTCATCTAGGCCACCCGTTCGATCTTGAAGCTCTCGATCACCGGGTTCGAGAGGACCTTGCCGGCCATCTCCTCGGCCTGCCGGCGGGCTTCATCCTCGGTGATGCCTTCGAAGGTCAGCAGGAACGACTTGCCCTGCCGGAGGTCGGTGGCCGCCTTGTAGCCGAGGCCGTGGAGGGCTTCCAGGGTGGTCCGCCCCTGGGGGTCGAAGACCGAGGTCTTCAGGGAAACGAGAACGCGAAGCTGGATCATGGGTTTGGGCTCAGGCCTCGAAGACGCGGGCGAAGAGAGTGTCGGTGTGCTGAAGATAGCGGGTGAGTTCGAAGACGTGCTCGAGCGCGTCCCGGCCGAGCGTCTTCACGATGGCCTCGTCCGCGAAGACCAGGGCCTTGAAGTCGCCCTCGTTCAGGAACGCGTTCATGGCGTGCCCCTGGACGATCTTGTACGCGTCCTCGCGGCGCATGCCGCCCTTCTCCGTGAGTTCGAGCAGGAGCTGGCCGGAGAAGACGAGGCCCTTGCCCGCGTCGAGGTTGCGCTTCATGCGCGCCGCGTCCACGCGCATGCCCTTCACGATGCCGGTGAACCGTCGCAGCATGTGATCGAGGGCCAGGAACGAGTCGGGAATGGCCACGCGTTCGGCGGAGGAGTGGGAGATGTCGCGCTCGTGCCAGAGCGCCATGTTCTCGAGCGAGACCATGGAGTTCGCGCGCACGATGCGGGCGAGGCCCACGATCTGCTCGCA
>DAORUA010000066.1:0-13265 GCA_035432945.1 Vicinamibacteria bacterium
ACGCGCAGGAGCGCATCGACTACGAGGCGATCGCGAAGATCCGCAAGGAAGGCCGCGCGAACTCGCAGATCATGAAGACGCTGCACGTCCTCACCGATGTCCATGGTCCGCGGCTCACCGGCTCGCCCAACTACAAGGCGGCGGCCGACTGGGTGGTGAAGCAGACCACCGCGTGGGGCTTCGAGAACGCCCACCTGGAGCCGTGGGACTTCGGTCATCCGGGCTGGCTGAACGAGCGATTCGCCGGATACATCGTTTCGCCGGTCAAGGACTCGCTCGTGGGCGAGGTGCTGGCGTGGACGCCCTCGACCAATGGCGCGGTACGGGGGAGGGCCGTGCGCATCGACCCGCCGAAATGCGCCGCACCGCCCACGCCTGCGGCCGGTCGTCCGGGCGTCCCGGGCGCTCCCGCACCCCAGGTGTGCCCGACGCTCGAGGAATTGAACGCCGGTCTCGCCGCGGTTCAGGCGAAGGTGAAGGGCGCCATCGTCCTCGTGGGCGCGCCCACGAAGGTTCCCGTGACCCTGAACCCGTCGGCCGCGCGCGGCGACGACGAGGAAATGCGCCGGCGTTTCGATCTCGACAATCCGGCTCCCTCGCCTTTCGGCGGCAACGCGGCCCCCACGCCCACTCCGGATCCCGCGCGGCTTACCGCCAACAAGATCACGGAGATCGTCGACCAGTTCCTGGTCACGAACGGCGCGCTCGTTCGCCTCAACGACGGCGGCCGCGAGCACGGCCAGATCCGCGCGTTCAACAACCGCACGTTCGATGTGACCAAGGCCGTCCCCACCGTGGTCCTGCGCAACGAGGATTACGGCCGCATCAGCCGCCTCCTCGACGGCGACCGCGTGGTCGAGCTCGAGTTCAACATCGTCAACCAGACGTATCCCGAGGGCAAGACCTCGTACAACGTGGTGGCGGAGATCCCCGGCACGGACAGGAAGGCCGAGGTCGTGATGCTGGGCGGCCACCTCGACTCCTGGCACTCCGCGACCGGGGCCACCGACAACGCCATCGGCTCCACGGTCATGCTCGAGGCCGCGCGCATCATCAAGGCCGCGGGCCTCAAGCCGCGTCGCACCATCCGCGTGGCGCTCTGGGGCGGGGAAGAGCAGGGGCTACTGGGCTCCAAGGCCTACGTCAAGGAGCACTTCGGGACCTTCGAGACTCCAAAGCCCGAGTTCGCGACTTTCAACGGGTACTTCAACGTGGATTCCGGCACCGGCCGGATTCGCGGCGCGAACGTCTTCGGCCCGAAGGAAGCGGGGGCGATCCTGCGCGACGTGCTGGCTCCCTTCGAGGACTTCGGGCTGATGGGAGCGTCGGTCACCGCGTCCCGCCGCAGCGGCGGCACCGACAGCACGTCCTTCAACGAGGCGGGCCTGCCCGGCATCGGCCTCGGCCAGGATCCGATCCAGTACGGCTCGCACACCTGGCACACGAATCTCGACAGCTACGAGCGGATCATCGAGGAAGACGCGATACGGTCGTCCATCGCCATCGCGGGCGCGGTCTATCACCTGGCCATGCGCGAGGAGATGCTGCCCCGATTCCCGAAGGAGAAGATGCCCGCTCCGCCGCCCTCGCCCACCCCCGCTCCGTAGGTTCCAGCGGCGGCCGGGGCTTGCCTCGAGGTGTGGCCCTCGTTCCGGCGAGGCAGGGTGCCCGTTGGAACGTTCCACTGATAACGCGCTAACATACGGCGCCTCGCGGGCCTTCGCCCCGGGTTCACGGAAAGCACCATGACCAAACCCCGCATCGGCAACGCTCCAGTGAGCTGGGCCGTCTACGAAGCCCACCTTCCGAACCCTCCCTTCGCAGCCGTCCTCGACGCCATCGCCGCCGCCGGCTATGAAGGCACCGAGCTTGGCCCTTACGGCTATCTGCCCACCACGAAGGAGGCGCTCGCGCGCGAACTCGACTCGCGCCACCTCACTCTCGGCTCGTCCTTCGTCCCGGTTTCGCTCGAGGACCCGGCCGCGCGCGATGCCGTCATCGCTCATTCGCTGAAGGTCGCGAGCCTGCTCGCCCAGTTCGGGGTCAAGGAGCTGATCGTGGCCGACGACGAGGATCCCCTGCGAACCGCGCACGCCGGTCGCATCCCGAAGGACGGGTCGAAAGGGTGGACCGCGGCCCAGTGGAAGGTAGCACTCGAGACCCTCGAACTCATCGCCCTCCGGGTCAAGGACGCCCACGGCCTCAGCGTGGTGGTGCACCATCACGCGGGCACGTACCTGGAAACCCCCGAAGAGATCGACCGCATGCTCGAAGGCACGCGGCCCGAACTCGTGAACCTGCTGCTCGACACCGGGCATGCCGTCTACGGCGGTTGCGATCCCGTGGACGTCGCCACCCGGCACGGCGCGCGAGTCAAGTACGTCCACCTGAAGGACGCGGACGCCGCGCAGCTTCAGCACGTGCGCACCAGCAACATCTCCATGCAGGACGCGTGGAAGCGCGGCATCTTCTGCGCCCTCGGAGAAGGGGTGGTCGATTTCAAGGGAGTCTGCGCGGCGCTTGCGAAGCGCAACTACGCGGGTTGGATGATCGTGGAGCAGGACGTGGTCCCCGATGAGTCGGGACGCCTGAACCCCGATCCCACCGAGAGCGCGAAGAAGAGCCGGAAGTACCTGAGGGGGGTCCTGGGACTGTGAGCGGAAAGCTTCGGGTGGGCGTGATTGGATGCGGCGGCATCGCGCAGATGATGCATCTGCCGACGTTGGCGGAGCGGCCGGATCTCTTCGAGATCGCGGCGGTGGCCGACATCTCGGAAGCCGTGCTGCACGCGGTGGCGGACCGGTACCACGTCGCCGCGCGTTCGCGCGACTTCAAGGACGTGGCGAAGAACCCGAAGGTGGACGCGGTCTTCGTCCTCTCGTCGGGCCGCCACGACGCGGCGCTCGAGGCCGCGTACGCGGCGGGCAAGCACGTGTTCGTGGAGAAGCCGCTTGGCTTCGGGCGTCCGGAGACGGAGAGGCTCGCGAGCGCGGCGCGGGCCGCGCGCGGCTTCACCATGGTCGGCTACCACAAGCGTTTCGATCCCGCGTACCTCGCGGCCTGCGCCCTCGTGAAGGCCATGCCCGATCTGCGCTATGTCGAGGCCACCGTCCTGCATCCGGATGACGGCGCGTATCGGGAGCACCACGCGATCCTGCCCTGGCGCGCCCCCGTGCGTCCCGGCGCCGACGAGGCTCAGACCAACGCAGGGGCCCGGCAGGAGGCGCAGTCCGCCGACCTGAAGGAAGGCCTCGACGCCACCGTGCGTCCGGGCGCCACCGTGGACGAGCGGGCCGCGGCCCTGATGCTTTGGCAGAGCCTCATTCACGACATCAACGCGTTGCGCGGCGCCCTGGGCGAGCCGGAAAAGGTCCTGTCCTCCTCGGTGTGGAACGAAGGCCTGGCCCAGCATTCGCTGACCCAGTTCCCGCGAGGCGTGCGCGTGTCGATGAGCTGGGTGTCGCTCCCCGGAGTGAAGCACTACGAAGAGCGCCTGCGCTTCGTGTCACCGAACCTGCGCGCGACCCTCGTCTTCCCCTCGCCCTACATCCGCCACGCTCCGACCCGGCTCGAAGTGGAGCGCATGGACGGCGAGACCCTGGTGGTGGAAGACCGCGTCGTGAGTTTCGACGAGGCCTTTCGTGCCGAGGTCCATCACTTCCGCGACAGCGTGCTTTCGGGCAAGGCGCCCGCGATCACCGTCGACGAAGCGGTCAAGGACGCCCGCTGGATCGAAGCGATCGGCCGCAGCTACGTGGCCGCGCCGCCACGTGACGTCGACTAGTCAGCCCCGGCTCGGAAAGAACGCCGGATCCACCGGCGCCTCCTCCAGCACCTTCACCATCAGCTGCAGCGCCTCGTTGATGGGCGTCGGCACCCCAAGGGCCCGCCCCCGCCGCACCACGTAGCCATTGAGATCGTCGATCTCGGTGGGACGCCCTTTCGCGATGTCCTGCCCGGTGGATGAGATCGCGGTGGGGAACCCCGCCGCGAGGTCCATCACCTGTTTCAGGACGACGTCGAACTCGAGGGCCACGCCGTCCCCCTGTCCGACCGCCACCAGTTCCTCCACGATCCGACGCATGAGGACGCGCGATGGCTCGGCCGTGACGAGCCGCTGGTAGCGCGCCCGGCACAACGCGGAGAGCGCGTTGTAGCCGCAGTTCATGGCCAGCTTGGTCCACAGAGTCAGGCGGATGTCCGGGGCCAGGGAGGCCAGGATGGACGCGCGCCGAAGGGTGGCCACGATGGATTCCAGGAGCGCGCTCCGCTGCGCGGCGTCACCGCGAGTGGGGAGCCAGTCGCCGAGCAGCACGTCCCCGCGGCCGTTGTGGTGGACGTGGCCGGGGCCCTCGATGTAGCAGGAGACCACGAGCGCCGCCGAGAACACGGGGTTGGGAAGAATCGAGGCCAGGCGCTCGGCTCCGTCGACGCCGTTCTGGAAGGCGAGGATCGCGGCGGTGGGAAGCAGGAACGACCTGAGCTCGGTCGCGACGTTCTCGGTGTCCCGGGTCTTCGTGCAGAAGAGGACAAGGTCGCAATGTGCGAGCGCGCTCAGGTCGGTGGAGGCGTTCACCGGCACCTGAAAGTCGAAGTCGCGGCCGGTCACGCGGAGGCCGTGGGCGCGCATGGCATCCACGTGAATCGGACGACCGACGATGGTCACCGGCGCGCCGGCCTTCGCGAGCCAGCCCCCGTAGAGACAACCGATGGCGCCTCCGCCCATCACCCCGATGCTGGGCCATGAGGCTGATGAGCTCGCCAACTCAGTCACGGGGTTGCGGCAGTTGGATCTAGGCCGGTAACCGGGATCGTCGTTGGGAAGTGGACCCCGGCTTTCGCCGGGGTGACGTGCCGGAGCTTCGCTCGGCCCGTCACTTCGCGTATTCCGCGGCGTTCTTCGCGTCGACGTACTCGGTGCCGGTATCGATGAGCTTTGGCACCGTGCGTCCCTCGGCCAGCGCGATCCCGGCGAGCACGCCTTGACGGCCCATCTCGTATGGGCTCTGGGCCACGCTGCCCGTCATCTTTCCTTCGAGGATCGCGTTCGCCGCCTCCCTGGTGGCGTCGAAACCGATGATCGCGACCTTGCCGCGCAGTTTTCTCGCTTCCACCGCCTCCATGGCGCCGAGGGCCATCTGGTCGTTGGTGGCGAAGACGCCCTTGATCTTCGGATGCGCGGTGAGCAGGTTCTCCATGACCGTGAGCCCGAGCTGACGCTCGCTGTTCCCCGGCTGCTGGGCCACGACCTTGATCCCCGGGGTCTTCGCGATCTCGTCGAGGAAGCCCTTGGCGCGCGCGTCCTGCGACTCGTTCCCGGGAACGCCGGAGATGAGCACCACGTCGCCGGTCGTGCCGATGGCCGCCACCATGCCGATGGCGGCGAGCGACCCGCCCTTGGCGTTGTCGGTGCCGATGTACGAGGACTTCTTCTCGAAGGGCGCGTCGGTGTCGATGAGGACCACGGGGATGCCGCGCGCCACCGCCTGCTCGAGCGTGCTGTTCACCTGGGCTGTGCCTGCAGGATCGACCACCAGCGCTTTCACCCCGCGCCGGATCTGGTTCTCGAGGATCGAGACCTGCTGATCCACGTTGATCTCCCGGTCGGGCGCGGAGATCACCAGTTCATAAGAGGGGTTCTCCGCGGCCGCCGCCTTGGCGCCCTCGGCGAGGACGAGCCAGAACTCCGAGTCCATGGCCTTGGTCACGAGGGCGATGCCCTTCTTCTCCGGGGGGCGGTTGCAGCCGGGGACCGCGAGGGCGAGGGCGAGGACGGCCACGGACAGGGTGCGTTTCATTTCTCTTCTAATCTCCTTGACGCGCGCGCAGCACGTCGATCACAACCGCGGCGACGATCACCACGCCGATCACGATCATCTGCCAGTATGCCGAAACATCCAAAAGGTTGAGGCCGTTGCGCAGCAGGCCGATGAACAGGGCGCCGATAAGAGTGCCCCCGACCGTCCCCACCCCCCCGAAGAATGAGGCGCCGCCGATGATGACCGCGGCGATCGCGTCGAGTTCCGCCCCGGTCCCGGCGAGGGGAAAGCCGGAGTTCATGCGCGCGGCCAGGACGAGCGACGCGACCGCGGCCATCAGGCCGGACACCAGGTAGGCGAGTTCGAGGCGGGACGACACGGGCACCCCGGCGAGGCGCGCGGCTTCGCGGTTGCCGCCGATGGCGAACAGGTCGCGGCCGTAGACGGTACGCTCGAGGAGCAGGTGA
This sequence comes from Vicinamibacteria bacterium, assembly GCA_035432945.1. Taxonomy (GTDB): domain Bacteria; phylum Acidobacteriota; class Vicinamibacteria; order Fen-336; family JAGNNV01; genus JAGNNV01. The sequence continues at coordinate 6,227 of DAORUA010000066.1, forward strand.
ACGATCAAACCGGCGACGGCTACCACGATGACCGCGGCGGGAACGCCGAAGAAATCGCCGTTGAAGGGCACCCGGAAACCCTCGGGCAGGCCGCTGATGGGGACGCCCGCGGCGAGGATCATGGCCGCGCCGCGCGCCACGTTCATGGTTCCAAGCGTCGAGATGAAGGGATGCGGAAGCTTGAGCCGGGTCAGCAGGACACCGTTCAGGAGACCGACGAGCGCCCCGAGAACGAGCGTTCCCAGAACCGCGACGAGCGGGGGCACGCCCGCCCGCATCTGCATGGCCAGGACCACGCTCGACAGGCCCAGGATGGAGCCGATCGACAGATCGATGCCCGCGGTGATGATGACCACGAGCTGCCCGAGGGCCAGGAGCGCGTTTACCGACGACTGCCTCAGGACGTTCACGAGGTTGTCGGCGGTGAGGAAGTGCGGCGAGGCGAGGGAGAGCACCACGCAGAGGATGACGAGGCCGAGAAGCGGGGCCAGCCGTCCGAGCAGAATACGGGCGCCGGCCCGGCTCACGCGGCCACCCCCGCGGCGAGCGCCACGATGCCCTCGGCCGTCGCCTCGGCTCTCGACATTTCACCCACGATTCGTCCCTCCCGAAAAACCAGAATGCGATGGCACAGGCGCAACAGCTCCGGAATCTCCGACGACGCCATCACGAGGCCGAGGCCGCGCGCAGCCATGCCCTCGAGATGGCGGTGGATCTCCTCCTTCGCCCCGACGTCGACTCCCCGGGTCGGCTCATCGAGGAGGAGAACCCGGGTGTCCGGGCGCAGGAAACGGGCGAGGACGACCTTCTGCTGGTTGCCGCCCGAAAGTGTTGCGACCTTCGCGCTCACACCGGTCGCCTTGATCGCGAGTTCGCGGATGGCGTCGAGAGCGGTCTTGAGAAGCGTGGGGCGGGAGAGGAAGCCGAATCGCTGGCCGCCCTTCGGAAGGACGAGGTTCACGTTCGTCTGAACGCTCTGGCCGAGCACGAGACCCTGGCCTCTCCGGTCTTCCGGCACCAGACCCATCCCGGAAGCGAGGGAGTCGCGCACGCTCTTCACCTCGACCGCACTCCCGCCTTCGCCCATCCGCACCGTGCCGTGCGTGCGGTTCTCGGAACCGAAGATGGCGTGCAGGGTGCGCGAGCGGCCCGCGCCGAGGAGCCCGGCCAGACCCACGATCTCGCCGCGTCGGACCTTGAACGAGACGTCGTTCACGCGGGCCGAGCCGAGACCCGAGACATCGAGCACCACGTCTTCGGAGGGTGCTCGCTGAGGTGCCCCCGCCGAGGTGACGTCCCGGCCGGCCATGGCGCGGACCACGTCCGCGTTGGTCACGTCGGCGAAGGCCTGGGTGAGGACATGCTTCCCGTCGCGGAGCACGGTGATGCGCTCGGTCATGGCGCGAAGCTCCTCGAGCCGGTGCGAGATGGCGATTACCGCTCGCCCCGAGGCCTTCATGCGCGCCACCACCTCGTAGAGGCGTTCGACTTCGCGGGTGGACAGGGAGGACGTGGGCTCGTCGAGGATCAGGACGCGCGATCCGCGGTGAAGGGCGCGCGCGATGAGGACGAGCTGCTGGTCGGCGAGGCGCAGGGAACCGAAGGGCGCGCCCACCGGAATATCGACGCCCGCGAGTTTCAGCGCGTTGGTCGCGATCTCGTTCAGCCGCCTCCGGTCGATCACCCGCAGCAGGCTCATCCCCGCGGGTGTTTCCCCGAGCGAGATGTTCTCGGCCACGGTCAGGGTGGGGGCACCCTGCGGCTCCTGAGGCACGAGGCCGATCCCGCGCCTCTGGGCTTCGACCACGTCCCCCGGCGGGAGCGCGACCCCGTCCAGCCGCACCTCGCCCGCATCGGCTTTCAGGATGCCCGCGACCACCGACATGAGCGTCGACTTGCCGGCCCCGTTCTCGCCCGCGACTGCGTGTCCCTCTCCCGCCGCGAACGAAACGCTCACGTCCGAAAGGGCGAGCTGGCCCGAGAAGGCCTTCGTGATGCCCGTCGCTTCGAGAAGGGGCTGCATCGGTTCCGGGGATTGTAGTAGGTCCGAAGGGGCTTCGGCCCGCCCGATTTTGGAACGCTCCCACGCGGCCGCCGCGCGCCCCCGCCCTGTCTCTTAGACTGGCCGCTGCACCAAGAAAGGGGCTCCCATGACCACATCACTTCCAAGGACTCCGCGCCTTCGTACTCGCGGACCGGCTTCGCTCCTTCTCCTGCTCCTCGGACTGGCCTCGCCGCTCGCGGCGCAGAACGCTCCGGCGGCCGCGACGGCCGCGTTCGACAAGGTCCTGAAGGACTCCTTCGCCGCCGACAAGCCGGGAGCGGCGGTGATCGTGGTGAAGGACGGCCGCACCGTGTTCCGGAAGGCCCTGGGCATGGCCGACATGGAACTGGGCGTGCCCCTCCAGCCGGACATGGTCTTCCGCCTCGGCTCCATCACGAAGCAGTTCACCGCGGCCTCCATCCTGATCCTGGCCGAGGAAGGGAAACTTTCCCTGCAGGATCCCATCGAGAAGCATCTTCCCGGCTATCCCACCCAGGGGCACGTCATCACCGTGGAGCATCTGCTGACCCACACCTCCGGGATCCAGAGTTACACCGCGATCCCGGGCTGGATGACCTCGAAGATCCTCGCCCCCATGACCGTCACCGAGCTGGTCGACGGTTTCAAGAAGGAGCCGATGCAGTTCGCGCCCGGCGAGAAGTACGTCTACAACAACTCCGCCTTCGTGCTGCTCGGCGCGATCATCGAAAAGGTCTCGGGCCCGACCTACGAGGCTTTCGTGAAGGAGCGGATCTTCCAGCCGCTGGGCATGACTTCGTCCTGGTACGGGAGCACGGAGCCCATCATTCCGAGGAGAGTCCCGGGCTACACCGCGGACGGGGACAAGGTGCGGAACGCGGGGTATCTCAGCATGACCCAGCCCTATGCCGCGGGTTCGCTGTCTTCCACCGTGGACGATCTCGCGCGCTGGGATGCCGCCCTCTACACGGAGAAGATCCTCAAGAAGGCATCCCTTGAGAAGGCATGGACCTCGTACGTCCTGAAGAGCGGCGAAGCGACGAAGTACGGCTACGGCTGGGGCCTCGAGACCCTGCGCGGCCGGCGCTCCATCGCGCACGGCGGCGGGATCTTCGGCTTCTCGACCTTCGCGCTCCGGCTGCCCGAGGAACGGGTCTACGTCGCCGTGCTCGCCAACAGCGACTCTCCGATGACCCCGCCCGCGTACGTGGCGAAGAAGCTCGCGGCCATCGCGCTAGGCGATCCGTACCCCGAGTTCACGCCCGTGACCCTCGACCCCAGGGTCCTGGAACGCTACGCGGGCGTCTACCGCATCGACGAGACGTCGACGCGCACGGTCAGGGTCGAGGGTGGAAGGATCTTCACGCAGCGCAGCGGCGGTCCGCGCCAGGAGATACGGCCGAGTTCCGAGACGGCGTTCTTCTACGAAAAGAGCTTCACCCACCTGCGTTTCGTCGTGGACCCCGGCGGCAAGGTCACCGAGATGCTCGTGTACCAGGACGGGGCCGCGGAGGCGGAGCGCGCACCCCGCGTGGGCGATGCTCCCGCCGAGCGCCCGGTGGCGAAGGTCGATCCCGCGATCTACAGCGCCTATGCCGGCGAGTACGAACTGTCCCCGGCCTTCATCCTGACCGTCACCCGCGAGGGCGATCGCCTGATGACGCAGGCGACCGGCCAGCAGAAGTTCGAGATCTTCCCTTCGTCCGAGACCGAGTTCTTCCTGAAGGTGGTCGACGCCCGGATCACCTTCGTCCGAAGCCCGGACGGAACCGTGGACCAGATCGTCCTCCACCAGGGCGGCCGGGATATGCCCGCGAAGCGGAAGAAATAGCCGCTACTTCGACGAGAGCATCTTCACCAGGCGGTACTGGAACTCGAGCCCCTCGAAGAACTGCTTGACCCCGATGCGCTCGTCGCGGCCGTGCGCGCGCACGTCGTCCATGTCGCCGAACGTACCCTCGATGCCGTAGGTCGGGATATCCGCGTTGCGCAGGTAGAGGCCGTCGGTGGCTCCGGTGCTCATCACCGGGATCACCACCACGCCCGGGAACATCTGCTTCACCAGGCTTTCGACCGCAGTCACCACGTCCGGACGCAGCACCGTGGGCTTGCTCGGGGTCGCCTCACCCACGAATATCACCGCGATCTTCGGATCGTCGAGCACCTTGATCAGGGTGTCCCGGACCGCGGCGGGGGGGACGCCGGGAAGGATCCGGCAGTTGACGTTCGCGGCCGCGAGCTGAGGCAGGGCGTTGTTGGCGTGGCCGCCCTCGAGCCGGGTGGCGACGCAGGTCGTTCGCATCACCGAGTTCCAGTAGGGGAGGGCCGCGGAGAGGCGCGCGGCGGCGGCGAGGTCGGGCTTCGCTCCCGCGACCGCACGCATGTCGGCCGCGACCTTCGGATCGGCTTCAATCGAGGCCGATTTCTCGAAGTAGCCGCGGGTCACGTCGTTCAGTTCCACCGGGAAATCAAAGGCGGCGAGACGCGCGAGGCCCTCCGAGAGGTGGTAGATCGCGTTGTCCCTGACCGGGAGCGAACTGTGGCCGCCCGCGTTCTTCGCCTCGAGCCGGAAGTCCTGGTAGACCTTTTCGCTGCCCTGGATCTCGTTGGTGAGGTACTTGCCCTTGCGCATGCTCCCGCCGCCGCCCTCGTTGATCGCGAACTCGGCGTCGATCAGGTCGCGGTGATTCTTCAAGAGCCAGGCCGGGCCGTTGAAGTCGCCGCCTTCCTCGTCGGCGGTGAGGGCGAGGATCAGATCGCGGTCCGGCTTGAAGCCTTCCTCCTTGAGGCGGATCAGGTTCGCCACGAAATGCGCGGCCATCGACTTGTCGTCGGTGGTGCCGCGCCCGTAGAAGTAGCCGTCCTTTTCGAGGAAGGTGAAGGGATCAACCGACCAGTCCTCTGGTTTCGCCTCGACCACGTCGAGATGGGCGATGAGGAGGATGGGCTTCCGGGCGCCCGTGCCGCGGTAGCGGGCCACCAGGTTTCCTTTGCGGGGGTCGGGGCCGAGCACCTTCACGTCGGCTTCGGCAAAGCCCGCGGCCCGCAGCCGCGCCGCCATCGCCTCGGCCGCCGCGGTGTTGTTGCCCTTCGGCGTGTCCGTGGTGTTGATCTCGATGAGCTGCTTGAAGATGTCCCGCGCCCGGGAATCGTTCGGTCCGGCCTGAGCCGAAGCGAGGCGGCCGCAGAGGACGAGGATGAGGGCGGCGCCTGCCGCGGAGAGGTTTCGCATAAGGGGAAGAGTACAGGGTTTCTGTTTCCCTATACTCGGCGCACTTCTCTTCGAGGTTCCCATGGCGAGCATCCACCCTGACCTGCACGAGCGGTCGCTCCGCGATCCCGAGGGATTCTGGGGCATCGCGGCCGAAGCCATCCACTGGGACCGGCGCTGGGACAAGGTGCTCGACGAGTCGCGGGCGCCCCTGTGCCGCTGGTTCAGCGGGGGCAGCCTCAACACCTGCTACAACGCGCTCGACGTCCATATCGAACGCGGCCGGGGCAAGCAGCGCGCGCTCATCTACGACAGCCCGGTCACGAACACGGTGCGCGAGTACACCTACAACGAGCTGCGGGACCTGGTCGCGCGTTTCGCGGGCGCCCTCGTCCTGCAAGGCGTCAGCAAGGGCGATCGCGTGGTGATCTACATGCCCATGGTGCCGGAGACGGTCATCGCCATGCTGGCCTGCGCGCGTATCGGCGCCGTTCACTCCGTGGTTTTCGGCGGCTTCGCCTCGCACGAACTGGCGAAGCGGATCGACGACGCGCGGCCGAAGATCATCCTCTCCGCCTCCTGCGGGATCGAGGTCAATCGGGCCATTCCCTACAAGCCGTTGCTGGACGCGGCCATCGACATGGCCGGCCACAAGCCCGAGCGATGCGTGATCCTTCAGCGGCCCCAGGCCCGCGCCACCCTGATTCCGGGGCGCGATCTCGACTGGAGCGATGCGCTCGCGAACGCGTCCCCGGTGGACTGCGTTCCCTGCGAGGCGACCGACCCGCTCTACGTGCTCTATACCTCGGGCACCACCGGCGTGCCCAAGGGCGTGGTGCGCGACCACGGCGGTCATGCCGTGGCCCTCAAGTGGAGCATGCACGCGATCTACGGGATCGGCAGCGGGGAGGTCATGTGGGCGGCGGCGGACGTGGGCTGGGCGGTGGGCCACTCGTACACCGTCTACGGACCGCTGCTGAAGGGCGCCACCACCCTGCTCTACGAGGGGAAGCCGGTGGGAACGCCCGACGCGGGCGCATTCTGGAGAGTGTGCGAGCAGCACGGCGTGAACGTGCTCTTCACCGCGCCGACCACGTTCCGCGCCATCCGGAAAGAGGACCCCCGGGGTCAGCGGGTGGGGAGCTACGACCTCTCCCGCCTGCGCACCCTCTTTCTCGCCGGCGAGCGTTGCGATCCCGATACCCTGCTGTGGGCGGAGGCCGTCCTTGGCGTCCCCGTCATCGACCACTGGTGGCAGACCGAGACCGGCTGGCCCATCGCCGCGAACTGCGTGGGCCTCGGCATGCTGCCGGTGAAGCCCGGGTCGCCCACCCGCGCCGTGCCGGGTTTCGACGTGAGCGTGGTCGACGATGACGGACAGAAGACTCCCACCGGTCACGTCGGGAACGTGGTGATCCGGCTGCCCCTGCCTCCCGGGTGTCTTCCCACCCTGTGGAACAACGACGATGGCTTCGTGAAGTCGTACCTGACTCGTTTCCCCGGCCACTACTCGACGAGCGACGCGGGCTTCATCGACCCCGACGGCTACATCTTCATCATGGGCCGCACCGACGACATCATCAACGTGGCCGGCCATCGCCTGTCGACGGGCGGCATGGAGGAGGTGATCTCCGGCCACCCGGACGTGGCCGAATGCGCGGTCATCGCCGCCCCGGACCCGGTGAAGGGCGAAGTGCCCGTGGGTTTCGTGGTGCTCAAGGCGGGCGTGGCCCGCGAGGCCGACGCGATCGCGGCCGAATTGATCCAGCGCGTGCGCGACGACATCGGCGCGCTCGCATGCTTTC
>DAORUA010000067.1:0-10108 GCA_035432945.1 Vicinamibacteria bacterium
CCAAGTGCTCGGATGTCATCTGGCTGCGGGACAAGCATCCGGCGCTCCAGGCGGCGTTCGAGCGCGGGGCCGCGGCCACGCTGCTCGTGCCGCCGGGGTTCGTGGGACGACTGGGGGTTTCGCAATGACGGCCACTGCGCTGGCTGAGCGGATTCTTGATGCCTTTCCCAGCGGCTCTTATGCGCTGTCGGGGCTGCTGCGGCTGCTGGACATCGTCGAGACCACCAGCGTGGCCACGGCGGCGGTCGAGTGCAGGGCGCAGCCTCGTCTCCTGGTGAATCCGGAGTTCGTGGCCGCGCATGCGAACACCTCCGAGAAGCTGCTGATGCTCGTGATGCACGAGCTGCACCATGTCCTGCTCGGCCACACCACGCTGTTCCCGCGCGCGACGCCGGTGCAGAACTTCGTGTTCGATGCGGTGATCAACGGTCTCGTCTGCCGGATGTTCCCGCGCGCGGACTTCACGTCCTTCTTCACCGACTACTACCGCGAGGATTCGTTTCCGCACTGCCTGCTGCGTCCGGCTCCGGGGTGGCCGGACAAGCCGGTGATGCCCAAAGGGGTGAGGGCTCTCGCCTCGCCGCTGCGGGAGCGGGTGAAGGACGTGCACATCGCTCTGTATTCGTCGGCCGGGGCGACCTACCAGGAAGTGTTCGATGCCCTGCCGAAGCTTCTCGATGAGGGCGTCATCGCGGGCATTCCGCTTCTTGGGGGCCATGAGGGAGATGGTGCTTCGGCGAGTCAGCTCGAGCATCGATCGCCCGTGCTCTTCGAAGCGGTGCGCGGCATCGTGGAGAAGTGGCCGCAGCCGCCGGATCCCATTCGCGGGCGTTCGCTTGCGGATGTGCTCAAGGACGCCGATGTCCGGGTGCGCCGGGTGCCGTCGAACCGCGCCATCCTTCGCGGTCTGATTCGCAAGCTGGCGGGGGTCAACGACGCCGGCGCGATACGCCGGGCCCGGGTGGAGACGTCGGAGGCGCCCACGCCGATCCCGGGTCTGGGTCGTCGGTCGCTGGTTCTGCGCGCCCTCGGTCATGAGCCTTTGCTGCACGCAGGGTTCACTTCGTGGCGGCGGCCGGTTCGCTCGGGCGAGCGCGTGCATGTGTACATCGACGTCTCCGGCAGCATGGAGTCGATCAAGGGCCCGCTCTACGGCGCGGTCCTCGACTGCGAGGCGTTCGTCCATCGCCGGGTGCATCTCTTCTCCACGAAGGTCGTGGACATCGGCATGGCCGAGTTGCGCCGCGGCGTCTGCAAGTCGACCGGCGGCACCGACATCGGCTGCGTGGCCGAGCACATGGCAGCGAACCGGATCCGCCGCGCCCTGCTCATCACCGACGGCTGGGTGGGGACGCCGCGCGGCGCGCATCAGGTCACTCTCGCCGGGGCGAAGCTGGCGGTCGCTTTCCTCGGCGGCAGCGTCAATCACACGGACCTCGAGGCCGTCGCCGATCACACCGCGACACTTTCCATAGGAGCCTGACCATGACCACGACAAGCAGACTGTTCGCCGCCGAGTTCGTATTCCCGGGACATCCCGACAAGCTGTGCGACGCCATCGCCGATGCGCTCGTGCTCGAGGCGTGGCGCCGCGAGCGCCGGGCGCTTTCGGGGGTGGAGGTCGCGGTGCATCGAAACCGCGTGTTCGTGACCGGGCGGATCGCCTGTGCGGATGCGGCGGGCATCGACGTTGAGCGGATCGCGCGCGATGTCTATCGCTCGGCCGGCTACGGCGATGGCTGGTATCCCTCGCCCGATGAGGTGGTGGTCGATTCGCACCTGTGCCTGGGGCCGCTGGAGGATGGCGAGGCCGAGTTCCGCGAGTTGTCCGACGACCAGGCCATCTGCGTGGGGTACGCGAACAACCTGGCGCAGACCAATCACCTTCCGGTGGAGCAGTGGCTCGTCGGCCGGCTCGCACGGCGGCTGCATGCGCTGCGGCGGGAGGAACCCGGTCTTGGCCTCGGTCCCGACGGCAAGGTGCTGGTGATGGTCCGCGAGGACGGGGCGTCGTGGGGGCTCGAGTCGTTCAGTTGCTCCCTTCAGCAGCTGGCTTCGAGCGACCCCGTGGCCCTGCATCGCGCGGTGCGCCTGGCCATCGGCGATGAACTGCAGCGGCTCGCGGCGCGGCTTCCGGGACTATCGGCTGCGGTTCCCGAACAGCTGACCGTAAACGGCGCGGGTGCTTTCGAGGTCGGCGGTCCCGAGGGCGACAACGGCCTCTCCGGCAAGAAGCTGGTGATGGACGCCTACGGGCCGCGCGTCCCCAGTGGCGGCGGCGCCTGGTCCGGAAAGGATTTCTTCAAGGCCGATCGCGCGGGCGGGCTGCACGCTCGCCGGGTGGCGAAGCTGGTCGTCGAACTGGGGCTCGCCGCCGAAGCGACAGTGACGCTCGGCTGGTTCCCGGGAGACCGCGAGGCGCGGATCCTCGACATCGCGACCCCCTCGGGTCAGAGCGTGTCGTCGTCGGCCCTCGCGCGTTGCGTGGATCTGTCCCTGCTGCACAGCGGCGAAGACTCCCCGGTCGACGACCTGGTGGAAGTCGCGCGCTGGGGCCACTTCGAGAACGCGGACCGCCCCTGGGAGCGGCTGCGAAGAATCTAGATGCACCGGCTCGCTGGAGGGGCCTGTCAGCGCCCGCGGGGGCGGACGGCTTTGGGGGGACTGTGGTTGTAGGATCTCTCTGAAGGTTTCCTATGTCTGAGTCCATCACGATTCCCGCGCACATCGAGAACGGCTCGCTGCACCTCGATGCTCCGCTTCCACCGAACGTGGAGAGGGTCGAGGTGTTGGCGCATCTCAAGGCTCGGGCGGGCGCCGCGACCGGGCTCGACCTGATCGCTTTTCTCGACGCGCTGCCTGCTGGCAAACGAAGCAAGGCCGAGCTCGACGCGCGGCTCGACGCGGAACGGAATTCCTGGCCCGACTGATGCGTCTCTACCTGGACGCGAACGTCATCATCTACGCGGTCGAGGGTAAGGACGAGGGTCTCCGGACGGCAGCCCGGGCTTGGCTGGTCGAAGGATCGAAGTCAGGCGCTGAGTTCACGACTTCGATGTTCACCGAGTTCGAATGCCACGTTGGACCGCTGCGAGACAAGGACTTCGCTCTCGTCGATACCTTCTCGGCGTTCTTGCGTCAGCCGTCGTGGCAGTTGGTGCCCATCTCGTTCGAGGTGCTGCGCCGGGCCGCGGTGATTCGCGCGGAGCACAATCTCAAGCCCCCCGATGCGATTCAGGCGGCGAGCGCTATCGAAGCGAAGTGCGATCTCTTTCTGACCAACGACCACAGGCGATTCGACCGGGTCGCAAGGCTCAAGATCGCCGAGGTCATGAGCAGCCCTCGTCTGTAGGCCGCAGCGCCCCGCGCCCCGGCACACGGGATGGGTAGGCGCGGGGGAATGGACCTCATCCGTGCCCCGGTCGGCGTATGGTCGGGTTCTGAGAGGGAGGGGTGCATGAGCGGGGACGAATCGCTTCACGAGATCATCACGCGTCGGCTCGAGGCCGATGCGCCGGGCGCGGCCGCCTGGCCCTACTTCGTGCTCGCCGCGCTTGAGGGCGGGGCCGCTTTCGATGCGGCCCTCCAGCCCGACTCGCAGATCGGCCCTCTCAAGACGGCGGGATCGTCGGCGCCTGCGGTTGCGCCGAAGAAGACGTTCCTCCAGGACATTCGCGTGCGCGGGTTTCGTGGCATTGGTCCCGAGGCGGTCCTCGCCGTCAACCCCGGCCCCGGGCTCACCCTCGTGGTCGGCCGCAACGGCTGCGGCAAGTCGAGCTTCGCGGAGGCCGCCGAGTTTCTGATCACCCGCGGGAATGCGCGTTGGGACAAGCGCACCGCGCAGTGGAAGGAAGGCTTCCGGAACCTGCACGACCCGCAGGCCGCCATCGGGGCGCGGTTCACGGTGGAGGGCGGAAAGAGTTGCGAGGTGCGCGTCGAGTGGGCGGACGGGGCCGACCTCGCCGAGCGCACCGACTACGTTCAGTTCACGGGCGAGCCCCGGACCACCTACGACGCGCTTGGATGGTCGGCGGCCGCGGTGTCGTATCGGCCGGTGCTCTCCTACAACGAGCTGGGCGGGATGCTCGACCAGGAGCCGTCGAAGTTCTTCGATGCTCTTTCGCAGATCCTGGGTCTCGAGGTTCTCGCCGATGCGGGCGCGCGGCTGCGGCAGGCGCGTCTCGAGCGGGAGAAGCAGCAGAAGGAGCTGCAGAAGTCGCAGAAGGAACTGGCGGTGAAGACCGCGGCGCATCCGGATCCGCGCGGGGCGCAGATCGCGGCGCTCCTTCAGAAGAAAGAGGCGGACCTTGCGGCCGTCGAGAAGGTGCTCGAAGGCGGTGACGGGGGTGATGGGGCGGCGGGCGAGATGGCGACGCTTCGACAGGTGGGCGCGCTGCCGGATGTTTCGGCCGAGGGCGCCTCGCGCGCGGTCGAGATGCTGAAAGTGGGCGCCGAGACGCTGAAGGCGCACTCGGGTTCGCTGGCCGCGCGTTCCGCGGATCTCGTATCGCTGCTCGAGTCGACGCTCCGCTTTCCCGACAAGCACGGCGACGGCTCGTGTCCGGTGTGCGGCAAGGACGGGGCACTGAATGCCGAATGGCATGCGCGGGAGCACGCGCACGCCGCCGAGTTGCGCGACGCCGCGAAGGCGGTGAGCGACGCGCAGTCGCTGGTGAAGGCCGGTCGGGACGCGATTCGGAGCCTCGCGTCGCCTCCGGCCTCGGTTCTCGCCGCTGCTACCGCCCTTGGGCTTCCCGGCACTTCGGTTGCGGAGGCTGCGGAGCGGGTGCGGGTGGCGGCGGCGCTCGATGGCGCCGATTGCGCGGCCCAGGTCGAGAGTGCGCTGCCCTCCTTGCGCGAGGCGCTCGCGCAGTTGAAGGCGCAGGCTGCTACCGAGCTTGCCAAACGCGAGGATGCCTGGCGGCCCATGGCGCGCGAGGTGCAAGCCTGGCTTGCCGGCGCGCACAAGGCCCGCCCGGCGCTGCGGCGGCTGCCCGACGTCACCGCGGCCGAGAAGTGGCTGAACGGCGCCACCGACGAGCTGCGCAGAGAGCGGTTCGCGCCGCATGCTACCGAGGTGAAGAGGATCTGGAATCAGCTCCGTCACAGCAGCAACGTCTCGCTCGAAGACATCCGGCTCATGGGCGCGGCTAACTCGCGGCGCGTGCAGCTCGATGTGGCCGTCGATGGCACGGCGGGAGCGGCGCTCGGTGTGATGAGCCAGGGCGAGCTGCACTCGCTCGCGCTGGCCCTCTTCCTCCCGCGCGCCACCATGGCCGCGAGTCCCTTCGGCTTCGTCCTCATCGACGACCCGGTGCAGTCGATGGATCCGTCCCGCATCGATGGCCTCGCCTGCGTGCTGCGCGACGCGGCGAAGACGCGACAGGTGATCGTATTCACGCACGATGATCGGCTGGCCGAGTCGGTGCGGCGGCAGGGCATCGAGGCCACGGTTCTCGAGGTCACGCGTCGGGAGAAGTCGCTCGTGGAGGTGCGGAAGGGTGTGGATCCGGTACGGCGCTACATCGAGGACGCGTCGGCGGTGGCCCTGACGAAGGACCTGCCGGCCGATGCGCGGAGACGCGTGGTTCCCGGGCTGTGTCGGGGAGCGTTGGAGGCGGCGGCCACGCGCGTCCTGAGGCGGCGCTGGCTGGGTGAGGGCATCGGCCGCGAGGACGTCGAGAAGCGACTCGAAGACGCGGAGAAGGTGGCGCAGAAGGTGGCGCTCGTGCTCTTCAGTGATGCCGGGCGTAGCGGCGACGTGCTCGCGAGGCTCAACAAAGAGAGGAAAGACTACGCGGATGTTCTCCGCGCCGCGAACGAAGGAGCCCATGGCGCGGCCTCGGAGATGGAGCCCATGGAGATGGTGAATGCCGCGGAGAAGCTGGCGTTGTGGCTGGTGGGGCAGAAATGACGAGCGCCCTGGAGTTGCTCGACCTCGCGTCGGGGATGTTGTCGCGCAAGTACGCGATGCGTCCGGGGCTGTGGCCCCGCGCCTCGGCCTTGCTGGTGCGGCAGGCGCTCGAGGAGTCGCTCACGGGGTACTGGCTGGTCAAAGGTATCGCCCTGGAGCACTGCTCCACGCGCGCGCAGCTCATCTGCCTGCGCGAGTACCTGCGCGAGGGGGACCTGGCGAGCCGGCTCGCCTACACCTGGGGCGCGCTCTCCCGCGCGTGTCATCACCATCCGTATGAGTTGCCGCCCACCGTCGAGGAGATCAAGACCTGGATGGAACCGGTGCGGGAGTTACACGACGTTCTGGTTCGCGGGTGAATCGAGAGCAACAATGGCAAATGTGAAGACTTCTGTGTCGCATCCCCTCCTCGTCGACCTCCTCCCTCGCGACGTAGCGCCTTTCCCGGGGCGCATCGGGATGACGTTCGCGCCGGGCAAGTACCAACCAGGAGGAGCGACCGGCCACTGGGAGCGCGATCTTTCCATCGACGCGCGGGACCTGGCGGAGAAGCACCACGCGCATGTGCTCGTGTCGCTCGTCGAGGACCATGAGCTGACCGAGCTTCGGATCGAGGGGCTGGTCGCGGCGTGCGAAGCGCACCACATTCGCGTGCTTCGCCGGCCCTTTCCGGATCAGGGCGTCCCTTCGCTCCAGTTGGCGAAATCGACGGTGACGGAGATCCTCGAGGCGGTGGGCCGCAGGGAGAACGTTGTGATTCACTGCAAGGGCGGGCTGGGGCGGACGGGGGTGATCGCGGCATGCGTACTCGTGGCCACCGGGGTCGATCCGGCGAGGGCGATGGATGCGGTCCGGAAGGCGCGCCCGGACACCATCGAGAATCAGGCGCAGGTGAAGTTCATCAAGGCCTTCGCCGATGCAGGATTCCGGTTCGGGCCTGCGGCGACCATCGAGCCTCTCGATCGCCTGAGTGCTTCCGTGCAGGAATTGATGACCGCGCACCCTCCTCAATGGCAGGACAGGAACAAGCGGATTGTGTTCGCTATCTCCTCACCGGCCGGGTCCGTCCATCGTGGCCAGGTCGAGTACAGCCGCTGGGCAGCCATGCCCCCGCCTTCGAGCATCGATGTCGCCTCGGCCGCGGCTCGGCTTCGTCACTACCCGGGCTTCTACGAGTACGGTGCTCCGGCATCTGGTGCGGTCGACTGGTACGTCAACTTCGCGGATCCGAGGCTCTTCGGCTTCTTCGAAGGCGGTCTCTTCGCCCAGGATGAAATGCAGGTCACGGAGCACCCGGCGCTCGGTGCGCTTCGCGACGCGCTCCTCGCGCGGGACATGAAGGCCCTCACCGTCGAGAATGGCAAGCCCACTCCGGTGGTGGTGATGGGCGTCGAGCGTCGTTGCCGCGTCGCCACCAACCCCGACGCTACAGCGGGCCGGCCGCACGGCCTCTACGGCAATGAGTTCGCGAGGGCCACCGAAGCCGCAGTTCGTCGAGCGACCGAGCGACTCGATCCACCCACCCTGACAAACGTGATTGCGATCGCGGCGCCACACGGTCGGCCGGGCGCCTACACGAAGTGCGACCTTGAGCAGGTGCTCTTGACCGCCCACAGCGGGTTCCGGGCCGCGGTGCTGGAGTCGAAGCGCATATCGGCGTCCGGGCCGAGCCCTACGGTCGTCGTTCACACAGGATGGTGGGGTTGCGGGGCGTTCGGAGGGAACCGAGTCCTGATGGCGGTGCTCCAGTTGATCGCGGCGGAGACGGCGGGGGTCGACCAGCTCGCGTTCCACTCCGCCGCGCCGCCGGACGAAGCCTCGTTGAATGAGGCGGTGGGGGTCCTGCGAGATCTCGCCGGATCCTCACGCGAGATTCCGACCGTCGCGCTGATCGAGCAACTGGCGGCACGGCGCTTCCCCTGGGGCGTGGGGAACGGCACGTAGCGCTCGCGTCCTCCGATGAAACTCGCCACCTGGAATCTCCAGCGCCTGACTTCCTCCGCGAGCGCGCGGAAGAGCCGAGTGCGTCCGTACATGGAGACGGTGAGCGCCGATGTGTGGGTGCTGACTGACCGGCGACAACCATCGCTCCGCAAAAAGTGAGGTGGCTCCAGGCGAACGGATGTACTCCTCGCTGGCTCGCACATAGAGTCGACCACCTTCTCTTGCGATAGGCAGCCTATAATACAAAGGTCATGGCGTCGCCATCCTAAAGCCAGCAATCATCATGGTCACTTCGAAGGAACTCCGCGGAGGTCGTTACCAGGCGCAGCCCTCGGGTTATCGCGCCTTCATGCCCGCCCCTCTGCCTCCCCGGCCGCCGGTCCGGGTCGAGGGTGACCTTCAATCGCTCCTCTCCAAAGCTGACCACGCGCTCGGCCGTCTTGACGGTTCGGTTCTCACCCTGCCGAATCCCGATCTCTTCGTCTTCATGTACGTGCGGAAAGAGGCCGTTCTCTCGAGCCAGATCGAAGGAACCCAGAGTTCCCTGCAGGATCTGCTCGCGGCCGAAGCGGACCTGCTCGGCGGGGAGAGGCCGCGTGACGTGGGCGAGGTCATCAACTACGTCGCGGCGATGCGGCATGGCCTGTCGCGCCTCGCCGATCTGCCGGTTTCAGTCCGGCTGATCAAGGAGATCCACGCCGAACTTATGAAGGGAGCACGCGGCGGCAAACTCACACCGGGCGAACTCAGGCGCTCTCAGAACTGGATCGGCCCCGCTGGTTCGACACTCGCGTCGGCCGCGTTCGTGCCTCCGCCACACCAGGACATCCCGGATCTGCTGGGGAACCTCGAGGCCTTCCTGCATCACGAGGACGAACTGCCGTTCCTCATCAAGGTGGGACTCGCGCACGCTCAGTTCGAGACCATCCATCCCTTTCTCGATGGCAACGGCCGCGTGGGCCGGCTGCTCATCACCTTCCTGCTGACCGAGCGGAACATCCTCCAGAAGCCCGTGCTCTATCTTTCGCACTACTTCAAGCGGCAGCGAAGCGCCTACTACGACCGCCTGCAGGCGATTCGTGACCACGGCGATTGGGAAGGCTGGCTCGCATTCTTCCTCAAGGGCGTTATCGAGGTGGGCGCCGAGGCGACCGAGACCGCGAGACGCATTCTCGCCCTGCGCGAGAGCCACCGCTCGATGATCGCCGACAAGCTGGGCCGCGCGGCCGGGAACGGTCACCGCGTCCTTGAAGCTCTCTTCAACCGGCCCATCGTTTCGGTTGCGGACGTGAGGGAGATAACCGGCACCACGTACGCGGCGGCCAATACTCTTGTCGCCAGACTCGCTGCCCTGGGCATTCTGATGGAGATGACCGGGTTCACGCGCAACCGACGCTATCGGTATGAGCCCTATGTGAAGCTGTTCACCAACGACCAGTGAATCGGAACGGCGGCACCCCCGTCAAGGTGCGGCGTCAGGACGCGGGGAACGAGACCGCGCGTGTCTCAACGCGCGAGGGTGTAGAGCACTCCCCATTCCTGTCGGGCCGCGATTCCGTTGGGGCCCTCGATGGAGGCATCCGCGGTTCGGATGTCCGTCGGAGTCGCGCACTCGTCGCTCTGGTCCAGCACGATGTCGATCCTTCGCTTCGTGTCCGGGGCCAGGTCGAAGGCGCCGACCCGGCCGATGAGGCAGGCGCGCATGTTGCTGTTGTGAAGAAAGAAAACCCCTCCGATGACCGGGCCGCCGGTGGGGGACAGGAGGTCGAGGCTGACCTTGATTCGCCCCGCGCAGCCGGCCGCGGTGGCGCCGCATCCGGTCAGCGTGGCGCTGGGCAAGGGGGTCGCGTCGGCGAGCGTGATCTGGGTGACGCCGGTCCGGGCGCCGACGACCACGCCGGGGAGGCCGCCGGGCGTGGGCGAAGGTGTCGGCGTGGGTCCGGCGGCGGGCGAATCGCCGCAGCCGAACATCACCAGTGCGGCGATCGGCACGGCAAGGCGGGATAGCCGCGGGCGCATGGGTCTACCCGATCACCCTAGTCCTCCCCTATGGCCCAGGTGAACTCGGGGGCGGCGCATCGGCCAGGCGGTTGCTGCTTGTGAGCACATCCTCCCTCAGGATCCGATTCATCTTCTCCGGCTCTTCGAACATGGGGCTGTGGCCTTTCTCCCTCAGGGTGTACTCGGGGAACAGGAGTGACGGGAGCACGAGCCCGGTGAGAAGCGACCGCATCCCGTGCATGGTGCCGA
>DAORUA010000067.1:10208-13201 GCA_035432945.1 Vicinamibacteria bacterium
AGCCGCTCCGATTCGAGCTGATACGACATCTGGGCCACGCCCATGTACCCGTGATACCGCTCGGGGGCGCGGGCGGCGGCCTGGATGCCGATGAAGCTCCCCCCGGAGTTTCTCATCAGGTAGATCTTCGACTGTCCGAATCGCTGGCGCAGGGTGTCGGTCATCGCGAACACATCGGAGATGAGCGTCGGCGGTCATTCTCTCTCCCCGCGCTCTTGACACGGCTGGGACGGAAGCGCGTCCGCCCTTCGCCTGGAAGACCGAGGCGATCCACGTGGCTCGCGTTCTCTTCACCGGCGTGGTTCTTGGCGTGCTTCCCTGGGTTGCTCTTGGGTTCATTGGCGGGTCCGCTTCGTTCTTCCGGGAGGTGTACGCCTTCTTCATCAAGGCGGCGTTCGTCACCTTCGGCGGCGCCTACGCGGTCCTCACCTACGTGAGCGCCGCCGCGGTGTCGGAGTTCCACTGGCTTTCGCGGGTGGAGATGATGGACGGCCTGGCTCTCGCGGAAACCACGCCGGGACCGCTGATCATCGTGCTCGAGTACGTGGGGTTCATGGCGGGATGGAACGCGCCCGGAGAGTGGTCTCGCGCCGGCGCCGGCGCACTGGGGGCGCTCCTCGCGACCTACGCGACGTTTCTTCCAAGCCTCGCCCTGGTCATCCTCGGCGCGCCGTACGTGGAGCGGATCACGTCCATCCCGAGGCTCGGGGGGGGACTCGCGGCCATCGTGGCCGCGGCCACCGGCGCGATCGCGAGCCTGGGCATCGACTTCAGCGTCGCGGTTCTCCTCCCGCGCGGAGCCGCCGGTGGCCTCGACCCGATGGCGTTCCTGATTCTCGCCGCGGCGTTCGTCGGCTTGCGCAGGCGGTTGAGCCTGGGCGCGGTTCTCTCCCTGGGGGCGCTCCTTGGTGTCCTTCACTCTCTCATCGCGAGGTGATCGCCTAGCGCATGGCCTTTCCAGCCAGGCGCATGATGTCGTCCAGCGGATTACCGTCGCCATTCAGGTCGAGCATCGAGGCGAGTCCTCCTGAGCCGCTCGTCTTCATGGCGCCGCCGGAACCAGCGCCGCCGAGCATGCTCCCGAGCAGGCCGCCCAGCCCTCCGCTGAGCCCGCCGCCCGAGGACCCGGGCTGCGCGCTTCCGTGCTGCTTCGCCATGTAACCGGCCACGAGCATCGCCAGCATCGGCAGCATCTTCTTGAGAAGTGCGGGGTCGAGTCCGGACTGCGCCGACGCGTTCTGCACGACCGTCCGGCTTACATCCCTGGATCCGAAGATCTGTCCGAGCACGGCGTTGCCGGGGTCGAGGTTCGTCGGCTCCGGCGCCAGCACCTGGTCGAGCAGTCCGCCGCCGCCGAGTTGGCTGAGCAGGCCGCCCAGGCCCTCGAGGCCCGTGGGCTGCGCCTGCGCCTGCTTCTTGAAGCCGCCGAGGATCGCCGGGGCGAGGGCGGCGGCGGCACTTGCCGCCTGGCTTTCGCTGACGCCCAGTTCCCGGGCCATGGACTGGAGGCCGCCCATCTGGGCGAGGATGTCGGTTATCTGCATGGCGTGCTCCTTTGCAAGGGCGGGTCTTCCGCCAGGCGAAATGGTACTCCCAGGCCCCCTCGCCCCGCGCCGAATCCCGGGAAATGCGCTTAGGCTTCCCGCCATGATCTCGTTGCATCGGCTCGCCGTGGTCGCGGCGTGGCTGTGCGCGGCCCTGACCGGCTGCGGGGGCGGCTCCACGCAGACCGCGGTCGCTGCTCAGCCGGCGGCGACGTCGACACCCGTCAGTGCGGCCGGGTTCATCGACTACGGCCGGGTGCTGACGCCCACCGACTTCGGCCGGCCGGGCGGGTCCATCATCGGGGATCCCACCGGGGTCCTGCTGCCGGACGGGCGGATCCGGCTCTTCGTGTACGTCGAGGGACAGGGTGTCTGGAGGGCGGTGTCGACCGACGCCGCGGGAACAGCCCTCGGTGTCGAAGGCGCGTGCGTGCTCATTCCCGATGCCGTGACGAACACAATGGGGACGCCCTGGGGCGAGCCGCGAGTGGTCACGATCCCCGGCGGGCTTCGCATGTTTTACATGCAGGATCGCGGCATCGCCTCGGCCATAAGCACCGATCACGTGACCTGGCGGCAGGAGAGCGGGCTGCGCATCACCGCGGCCCAGGCTGGGGCGCGGGCTACGACCACGGGCAGCGTCGTGCCCCTCGCGCGCGGCGGGTATCGCATGTACTTCAGCGAGCTGCGCGACACCCCGTCGGACCCCGCGACCGCGATGAAGAGTGCCACCAGTCCCGATCAGCTCGCGTGGACGATGGACGCGGGGGTTAGGGTCGGGCCGGGGGCTCCCTTCGTCGACCAGAACGCGACCGATCCCTTCGCCATGACGAACGCGGACGGCAGCGTGACCGCGTGGTACTTCGTGCAGATCGCGTCGGGGAGTTCGTTCCAGGGGACGCCGGGGCTGTATGCCGCCACGTCCGGCGACGGCCTGGAGTTCCGGACTTCGACACTCACCGGGATCCCGGGGGGTAACCCGAACGTGATCGTCCGCGCCGACGGCGTGCGCATGATGTACCTGAGTTCGACGGATCCGGCGACCGGGCCGGGGATCCGGGCGGTCAGACTGAGATGAACTACACTGCCTGACACTAAGGGGGCGCGCCGAACGAAGTGGTGACCTCCCGACGCTTGTCTCTGGGCCGCTCATATTTGACAGCCGTCTCCTTATGTAAGGAGATAACTATGAGAAATGCACGCTTGCTGTTGGCGGCTCCACTTGCGGTTGTACTGCTCAGTCCCACCTCCCTCTTCGCCCAGGCCGCGCCGCCTGTGGTCAACAACGTCCTCTCCATCTACCGGGAATCGGTAAAGGTCGGGAAGGGCGCGGCGCATGAAGCGCACGAGGCCGCGTGGGCTCGCGCGCTCGCCGCCACCAAGGGCACCGATCACTTCATCGCGCTCACCTCCCTGACCGGGCCGAACGAGATGTGGTACGTCTCGGCC